>JBCDKV010000032.1:0-14629 GCA_038746215.1 Bacteroidota bacterium
GAAAATTTTCTTGCATTGACTCAGGCTATTTTCAAGTTAAATGTTAACAAAACGAAGACTTCGTACACCCTTAAATAAAAATCAGCAATTTGGGTGTCCTAAGGATATTTTGAATATCTTCAAGAATAAACTCATTATTAACCTAGCGAACTTTAGAGAACAAACGGCTAAGTTGTCCTTCAGCAGTCACCAATTGTAGTAGATAGGTTTGTTGTGAGAGCGTTTGCACATCAATTTGATTGCTACCCAAAACCAGTATTTGCTCCAATTGTAAGCGACCTTGCAGATCAAATACCCGAATAATGCCCGCTTGCTGCGACCAATTAAAGTTCAAATAGGTGCTGGTAGGATTGGGAAATACATTCAACGCAACATCTAAATATAAGTCTTTGGTAGGGATGAGCAACTCTCTCGTTTCGATCTGATCTACGCAAAAGTAAGCAGGCGTATTCATACCAAACTGCCCGTTATCGGTAGAAGAAAGTCGAAATTGTAAGCTGTCGGCTATCCCAAGATTAGAAATATCCACATAAGTCCAGTCTGCTACGATATAGTCTTGGGTGTTGTCTTCAAAACGATAGTCTGCTAAATAAAAATCGACGCTATCCGTAGAGAGTACACCATCTTTGTATTTTTTGATCGTCAACAAGAAAAAGTCAGGATCATTACCGTCTACGCCCCCAAATTTTTTCGCAAATCCATCACCCTCTAACATGCTCAAATAACCATAAGTGCCATTATTGACATAGAATCCATCTATAGCATTGACCTCACCCGTCAATTCCAAAATAGAAGTACTGCCACCCGTAAAACTCACAGCGTAGTTATCCGATTCATTAAATCCACTACCAGATATGGAACTGTACTGATTCATAAATCCAGGCGTCAAGGTGTCTGTATCACTAGAGATCGCCCAGCCCGACCAAGAACCGAAGGCAGGATTAAACGCATTGGGCAAAAACAGTCCACCACTGGTGAAGCCGCCATTACCATCACTACCATTCAAATAGGGCGTATCGCCAAATTCAAATTCCTCGAAATCTACGATATCCTGCGCTTGGAGTAATAAACTCGCGATGAGTAAGATGTAAGTAAAATATAATTTCATAAAATGATTTTTTATTGATGCCGAAAAGACACGCACATGGCACATCTGTTAATTTGGCATCCGTTTTTGAAAAATGATATTTATTCCACCCGAAAAGTACCTGCCTGGCATGGGACGCCGCTCCACGATGAAATAATCTTCGTCCCAAAGATTGTGTGCGTGAAAAAACAGGCTGCCTTCCCAAATTTTCCGTTTCAAGCGATATGCTATACCCGCGTGTGCTAAAGCATAGGCAGGTATAGCATCGTTAATGCCTTGTGTTGAACTGGTGAAAAATTGTTGATAGAAAGCAGAAAATCCTTTCCACTGACCACCGATTTTAGCAAAAACTTGATGCTCAGGCGTATAAACTAACTGATCACCTGCCCCCAATTTGGGACGTTCTAAAGCAATTTGGTTGGTGGAGCGAATGTAATCGTATCCCATATCCAAATTTAAGCTGAACTGGCTATGTTCGTAGGTTGCTTGTAATCGCTGCTCAATGCCTCTGCTCCATACTTTAGTAATATTATTAGCCGACCAAAACGACTGCCCTTCTTGTATGCTCCACAGTATCCAATTGTTAATCAATCGGTTGAATGCCGTTGCTTGGTAATTTAATCGGAAAGCTTTTTTGCCAAATTGCTGCTCTAGTCCTGCTTCTTGACTCCAACCACTTTCGGGCAGTAAATTTTCGTTGCCACCAGGCAGCCAAAAGCGATCATTGAGGGTCGGCAAACGATAGTTTCTGCTGATTTTCAGGTGAAAATTCATGGCTGGATTAGCCTGATAGTGCAACTGTAAATGCGGAATGAGGGGCAGGAAAGTATCCGCTACTCGTTCCTGTCGTAAGCTGCTTTGCAATTGCCAGCGATTTTGTTGCAGCCGATAGACTGCAAAGGCTGCCCAGCGATTTTCTTGTACGCCTTCTTGGTAATTGGTGGTGGTGGCTCGGGTAAAGAATTGACTACCGCCGAGCGAGAGTTGATGCTTTTGTTGAATCTGCCACTTAGCACTAATTTCACTCATCCAAGTCTGGAATTGGCTGGGTGATTCTAGCAGAATCTGCTCATCAAAATAGTCTAACTGTTCTTGAAAAAACGCCACTTTTGCGTTCCAAATGTTACGCTTCCCGATTTGTCTGCCTTCTAGTATCATGCGGTGCGAACGGTCATCCTGACGCGCAAGGCTACGAGTTTGCACATTAGTGGGCGGAATTTGACGATCAGAAGTTTGCCCCCAATAGTGGAAGGCAAGCATTTGTTTTTCGTTAGGCTTCCAATAAAAGTCTTGCAGCCAATTTTGCTGTACGAAGCGAGCATTGGTTTGCTGGCGGTCGGGCAGGTTTGGGCTGATGAAATAGTAAAAATCGTTGTCTGCTGCTTGATAATTGAATTTGCTTACACTTTGAAGTTTGGCGTTTCCCAAAGCGAGTCGTACATGTTGTTGCCGCTGCCCAAAGCTACCCACGGTTGTTTGTGAAGCGACCCGAATTCGGTTATCGAAATTAGCTTGATTATCCAGTTCTATCACGCCCCCAATAGCACCACTGCCCCAAAGTGCTGAATTTCCTCCTTTTTCCAAGCTGATACTTTCGCTGGTTTGCGTCGGTAGTAAGGATAAATCCAATAAACCGAGCATTGGACTTTGTAAGGGTAGACCATTCCACAAGACCAAGGTATGCCCTGCGCTGCCACCTCGAATGGAAGAAGTCGACAGGCTACCCAAACCATAGTTTTTGATGAAAACGCCTGTTTCGCGAGCTAAGAGCGTAGCTACATTTTGGGCGGGTAAGTCGGTGAGTGCTTGCGATGTCCACGTTTGCTGCGTACTACCAACATTTGAATTTCTGATGGCTTGTGCGCTGACTTCTACAATGGGTAGGGAGATGGTATCCTGTCCGAATAGCAGGGTATTGACCAGAAAGTAATAGCACAACAAAGAGAATCGCATCTGCACTTTTTTTGCCCTCGGAGTAGGGCGTAGGCAAACACGTAGAAAGGCTCAAGCATCGGATCACGACAAACGATCCAATCCCTAAGTTCCTCATATGGAAGACCTACCGCCAACTTTTCCTCCGAAAGTGATATATCGCGGAATGGCTCTGGCAGGTCTTCTGGCTCGTTCCTCTTTTAGCACCTTCCCGTCCCGTAGAGACAGTGGTTTTCACTAAAAGCATTCGCGGAACTTACAGCAGCGGGGACTGCTCCAGATTTTCACTGGATTCCCTTTTAAGCATCATTGTCAATCGGCAATGATCCACCAAAGCTATTGCAAAGGTAGACAAATATTTCAGAACTTGGTTCAAAAAAGAAACGGGCAGACCTTCTTTAGAAGAAAGTCTGCCCGTTAAGTGGCAAGCACTTGATTGCTTTCGTCGCAATGACTAGTGCTCAATATGCACCGAACGCTTATCTAAACATCACTTTCCTAGCGATGATACCCTCTTTAAATCTGATACGCGCGACATACATGCCATTCGGTAAATCTTGTCGATGAATATAGTAGTACGTATTCTCGAAGCGATGTTTTTGCACTAAACGTCCATTAATATCATATAATTCAACACCCAACATCGGACTATCGGCTGCCGAGCGAAGGATAAATTGATCGTCCGCTGGATTTGGCGAAATCATTAGTCCTACTTCTTTTTCTGTTACCTCTTCCGTAGAAGTGTATGCGATTAAATCTAGCGCAGCGAAGGCACGTGGAGCGAAGTAGCCTATCAAAGAATCTATGTAACGCTTTCCTTTTTCAGGAGACATATCTGCATTTGCTAACAAGCCCTGCTCATGGAAAGAGATACCTGTAGGGTGTGGTAATACCGTCCATGGCAGTCCATTAGGAAAGCCTTCTACTGGTGGAGAAAGTGCATTAGGATCCCACCAATCAATAGGAACACCTTCATCTCGCTCATTTACATTCAATGGATTGACAAAGGGGTAAAGTCCTTCTATATATTCATGTCCTGCCCTTTCTGAGTTAGCCATAGCTTGTGCTGTAAACTCATCATCTATGTTAGCATCAATAAAAACTTGATTGTTTCCCAGTTCGGTTTGTTTTCTCGCCATTAGTAGTCCTCCTTGTACTTGCACGATAGGGTCGCCTGTTGTAGGAACAATTAGAACTTCGTCTTCGTAAGGTGCAAACTCATCATTAGCGGATTGGAAAGTAATAGTCGGTTGGTTTCCAGCATCTAGCCAAGATAAGTCACCTAATGCCCCTCCTACGTTCACTGCTAAGTCAAAGTCAGAACTGTACTCCACATGATTTGGATAGCTACTGGTATCTCCCGCAGGGTATCCAAAAGCAGGCATATCGCCAATCACCGCGAGCGTTTTACCTTCAATATCCCCATGAACAGGAGGTGCTACCATGGGGGTCTCAGGTACACCATCACCATCGGTATCCAAGAGAAACTTACCTGCTCCGTTCTCTGTAGTAACGATTTCTAAGAAATCATCCACACCAACCATACCACCAGTGATATAGCCACCTGTTCCATTTCCCCAAATCGCAATTCTACTAGTATCTACGCCGAAGGTATTTTCATTTTCAGCATAATCTCTTTTGAAAAATCGAATAGCGGTACGACCATCTTGAATACCACGGTAGGAAGCTTGAATCAAGCCCAAAGCACGAAGTGGCTGTGATTCTGCTAAAGGATTCCATCCCAAACGATAACTAATAGCCGCAGCAGTATAGCCATGCTTGGCAAGTCGTGTACAAATTTCTACTACCGCAGAGTCCGTTCTTCTACCTTGAATCTGCGCATTCTGTGGAACGGGTAAAAAGTTTCCGGTGTGGAGCACAAGTACCAAAGGACGCTCTGTTCTTTCATCATCTGTTGGTTCATAAACATCCATTTTTAATTCTTCTGGAACTGCTTCACCAACGACGGGCAAAAACAATACGGTCGCATTCACGCCATAGGTGACATCTCTAGTGATGGTCACATCGGAGAACACTTCTTCTAGGAATCGTCCTTCTTGTGCTTGTACGCCTAGAAAAAGCAATGTGAATAATGCTACTATACAAGTATTTAATTTCTTCATAAAATATATTTTGAATTAGAGAATGATTTTTTCTAAAAATTTTGCGAAATCACTTGTATTCATTTGGATCAGGAATATGATTAAACCTAATCATTAGTAATTAGAAATTCAAACTAGGCTATAATTGTTTTGAAAAAATAGCTTAATTCATGTATTTCTTTGGCTATGGTCTTTTACTTTTTGTCTTGGCTATATACAAAAGAGATGTAAGCGAGACGCCCAATTCTTGGTCCGCCATAAGTCTGAAAACTTAGATTATTCAAGATATTGGAAGCTCCAATTTTCATGGTCGTATTAATCTTTTCGAGTCTAAAATTGACTTGTGCATCTAGAAGATCATAGGTTGGAATGAAGCCTGTAAACTGCGGCGAACCTTCAAAAATGAATCCTTCTATCCATTTATAATTGATTTTAAATCCTACATTTCTGATTTTCATACCTCCCATTACGACGTCTAAATCTCTGCCACTCAAGCCTAAATTAAATTTATGCTCTGGGGTATTGAATGCAGGAATAATAGGATCATCTTCGGCTGTTTTTAGTAATTTGTTCCAAGAATAATTACCGCTGATCATATAGTAATTAGCAAAGTAATGATTAATGCCTATGGCAACACCTTGCGTTGTCACCTCATTAATAGAATTGGCGGCAAATCGGAAAGCGTCTAAATTAATCGGTAGTCCTGTGCTTTGCTCAAAAGTTCCTCTTACACCAATGTTGAAACCTAAGAAATCCTCATATACGCTGAAGTAATAGCCAGCATCTATATAAGTAGAATTGAAAAGTGTGGTTCGATAACCTGCTTCTATAGTACTCACTTGCTCTGGTCGGACAGGATCAATATCGAAAAACTGAAGGACTCCTGGTCTGGGTGCATTGAAATATTCTTGTAGCGATTCTGTGGTAATCAAATCTTGAACCCCATCTAAATTACCAGCCAAAGTTGCTCGTCCCACATCTAGCAGTAAATACTGGTCACTCAAGGTCGGATTACGAATGGCAGAAGAAAAGGACACCCTCAAATAATTACTAGCAGAAGGATTCCAAACCAAAGAGGCTGCCTGTGAAGAAAGCCAATCAAAGTTTTGGTTTTTGTCTGCTCGGACTGTCATTTGCGCTCTCAACTTTTTGTCAAAAAAAGCTTTCTCAATCCCCCAATAAAGTCCAACTTCTGAATTCGTAATCTTTGTACCAGAAGTATCAGAAAATACAGTTCCTCGGGATTCTGGTGTGTATAATCGGTAGTTAGCTCCGACCGTAATTTTATCCGTCCATTTTGGGGTAAAAATATGCTCTCCATGTACATGATAAAGCGCAGAATTATCAAAAAACTGTGTTCCCCCTTCTGTTCTCAATGTATTTCTAATGTCGTCGAATTCTTGGTTAAAACGATCTGTTCCTGGCTGGAAGAAGTCGACCGAGGAAGTGGAGCCTTGTGACTGCTGATTCGCAAATCCTGCTGCTTCCGAATGCCATTGCACCAATAAATCTTGGTTATCAATAAGCCATTGATCAGCAGCTTTAACATCGAATTCTGTTTGCACTTCAAAAGTAACGGGATCAAGTCCCAAAACCACTAATTCTGGATAATCGCTCTCATCTATCTGCGGCTTTATATTGTCTAACCAATATTCTGCATAATCTTGTGACCACTCTCGATCATCTTTGGCTCGCTCTAGCAATTCTAAAGCCGTAAAATAAGGATCGTAAGAGTCTCCTGCACCCGTTCTTGTTGTATAAGCGCGCAAGAAAAACTTATTGCGTTTTCTAAATTCCAAGCGTTGCTGTGAGAAAGTGATCCCCCTCAAACTAAAGCGATTGTCTCCTTGATAGACCGTTGTTCCAGTACCATAACTAGTCGAGAAAATCAACTCTGGTGACTCTAAGCCTTTGGCAGGATTGGTTCTTAGATGCACTGCGCCACTCAATTTAAGGTTGCGCGTATCATAATCCACTAAATCTTCTTCTCGGTAGCCTGTCCGATACCAAGTTCCCAAGCCAGGAAATTCCCATCTTGGGAAAGAAGAAAAATCGTTACCACTTTGATATTCATCGCCGTATATATTGACTGCATCAAAACGACCTGGATTACTGGCATCTACCCGAGATTCATCTACAGGATCGTAATTGTCTGCTACCCAATCATCTGCTCTTAGGTAAGAGAAATTGAATTTATAGGCTAAAAAATCTAGTCCATCTTTATTTTTGATCGCATCACCCCATCTCACAGCAGTTTCTAAAAGATTTCGTTCTCCTGCTTTCACCATCGCAGACAAGCCTTTGTGAAAAAACGGATCTTTGGTCTCCATACTGATCACACCGTTGAAGGCATTGGGTCCATAGAAAGCAGAACTTGCTCCTACGATCAATTCTACCCGATTGACATCTAGTTCAGAAGAACCCAAGAAGTTTCCTAAAGAAAAATTCAGCCCTGGTGCTTGATTATCAAGACCATCAATGATTTGTAAAGATCGTACGGGGCTGGTACTATTGAAACCTCGCATGTTTATCACCTTAAATCCTAGACTCGCGGCTGTCAAATCCACGCCCTTCAAGGTTCCTAAACCATCGTAGAAACTTTCAGAAGCGGTCTCTTTAATGGCAATATTGTCCAATGCTTCTATCGTAAGTGGAGCTTGTTGTTGCTTATCAGAAATACGCTGCCCTTTTACTTCTACGGTTTCAATGGTCAAAGCATCCGTTCCCAATCTAGCAGTTATTTTTTCATCAGCCGTTGTGATGTTGATGGTTTGTGAAGAAAAGCCAGTGTAAGATACGATGATATCAAAAGGAAGCGCAACATCTGTTTTTAGCTCAAAAGAACCATCAAAATCCGTTACTGTTCCTTGTGAAGTGCCCTCAATGATGATGTTTGCACCAATTAGCGTTTCTCCAGTCTCCTCATCGTAGACTTCCCCACGGACAGTCGTTTGTGCGAGCAGGCTGCCAGCAAATAAAACAAAACAGAGCAAAAGTGAGTTTGTATAAAATTTCATATCTCAATACTTACGCATTATTATATAATATTTGGCATTGGGCTGCAAATTAGTGAATTTTCGCTAATGTCATTAGTTCGTAGAACATATTTTCACACTGTGACCTAGGAATTGCAAAAGAAAGCCATTAGTTTTGCTTATATGCAGGAACAAGAAAAACGATGGCGACTTGTTTTAGGTAAAAAAGCCGATCCACAGTCAGAAATGGAATTGACCCAAACAGAACAGGGGATGGACGATACTTTGGATGCGCTTTATGACAGTGAACGGGAAGGTGGCTTAGGTGCTTCTTCTCCCAATGTACACCGTTGGTTGAGCGATATTCAGCGTTATTTTTCTACTTCTACCGTTCAAGTACTGCAAAAAGATGCTATTGATCGTTTGGGGATAGACGAATTACTTCGTGCGCCAGAACTCGTAGAGCAATTGGAAGCCAATGTCAATTTGGCTAGTACATTGATTGCACTGAAGGCATTGATCCCAACACAGAGCAAAGAAAGTGCGCGAAAATTGGTGGAAAAAGTGGTGCGTGAATTAGAACAAAAACTACAAAATCCAATGCGCGAAGCTATATCAGGCGCATTGAGTCGTTCTACCCGAAATCGTCGCCCAAAATGGAACGAGATAGACTGGCATCGAACCATCAAAGCTAATTTAAAACATTATCAGAGCAACTATGACAGTATTATTCCAGAATTGTTGCTGGGTTACGGTAGAAAAGGACAATCGCTCAAACACATCATTTTGCTTTCCGACCAGAGTGCTTCGATGGCAAGTTCTGTTGTCTACGCCAGTATTTTTGGCGCAATTTTAGCGACTTTACGGGCTGTGAAAACGCAGTTCATTGCTTTTGATACAGAAGTGGTTAACCTGAGCGAATGGCTAGACGATCCCGTTGATTTACTCTTTGGGACGCAATTAGGTGGCGGCACGGACATTGGCAAGGCACTTGCTTACAGCCAACAGCTCGTCGAATATCCAAATGATACCATACTCGTCCTGATTAGTGATTTGTACGAAGGCGGAAATATTGCGCTGACTTATGAAGTCTTACAAGAATTGCAAGCTGCGGGTGTGACCATTATTTGTCTCTTGGCACTGAATGATGAGGGCGCACCTTCCTACGATAGGCAAGTGGCACAAGTCCTGAGCAATATGGATATTCCTACCTTTGCTTGTACACCTGACCGTTTTCCTGATTTAATGTCAGCAGCTATCAAGCGAGAGGATTTGCAAGCTTGATGTTCGGAATGTGCTATTGAAAATAAGAAGTCTAGATCAAAACAGAAAAATTCTTATTTTTGTTATACTTAAAACAGTTGAGAATTGTATTTTTTGAGGAGAAGATTTTATGCTTAGTTTTTGCTTTGAAACTGTAAGCATATCTGGATATTTGAGCAGTTCATAAGTAGAAAATAAGGATAAAAGCTGCCATCAAAAGTTAAAATTCTTAGCTGCTTTAAGTATAATACCGTAAAATAGACGCAAGTATGCACAAAAAAGAGGAAGAAAAATACATCAATCCGCTGACCGATTTTGGATTCAAAAAGCTGTTTGGCACTGAGCCAAACAAAGACCTCCTCATTGATCTTCTAAATGAAATTTTGCCTGATCGTAAAGTAAAAGACCTGAGCTATTCCACCAATGAACACTTTGGCAAATACAAGATTGATAGAAAAGCTATTTTCGATATTTATTGCATCGGAGAAAATGAGGAACGATTTATCGTGGAGATGCAGAAAGCCAAGCAGAATTATTTCAAAGATAGAAGTGTATTCTATGCCTCTTTCCCCATTCAAGAACAAGCCAAAAGAGGCGATTGGAACTACAAACTAGAACCCGTTTTTTCGATTGGTGTACTAGATTTTGAGTTCACGGAGCATCAAGAAGATGAAGATTTATTACACATCGTTGAGCTAAAGAATCAAAAATGTAAAGTGTTCTATGATAAGCTGAAATTCATTTACATTGAACTGCCAAAATTTAAAAAAAATCAATCAGAATTAGAGACACATTTTGATAAGTGGATGTACGTGTTTACGCATTTGCAAGAGCTGCAAAAGAGACCAAAAGCACTCCAAGAAAGGGTATTTAAAAAGTTATTCAAAGTCGCTGAAATAGCAGGCTTTACACCAGAAGAGCGAAAGGAATACGAAGAGAGTTTAAAGACATATAGAGACATTAAAAATGTAGTGGATACGGCTAGGGCAGAAGGGAAAATTGAAGAAAAAGAAGGTGTCGTAGAAAGATGTTGGCGAAAGCATATGGAATTGGCTGATATTGCCGAAATTGCAGGATTAAGCATAGAAGAAGTGAACTCAATCGTAGAAAAACTAAAGGAAAGAGAGGCGGAGTAGCAGATAACAAAACCAGCCATTGTCAAACCTCTTTAGACCGATCCCTAAATAACTTTATTTCTCCGAATAAGATGAGTGCCATACTAGCAATCAGGACAACCCAAAGCGCATAGACGAGTAGATTACCACTGGCAAAACCCAGTAAATTGAGTAGTCCATTAGTTATCAAATACAGTACGATAGCACCCAGTAAACTATAAATACCATAAGCTAATTCTTGCCCACCTTGTAATCGCTTTTTCTGATATTTGTGTGGGAAAAGGCGTTTGTCCAAGTAAACGAATAGCCGATCTTGCAAAAAACCTAAGAGGACAATCACGATTAATACCGCAAAGACATCTGGGATTTGACCACGCCGCCCCGCCGTGTAGATTAAAGCACCGATACCACCTTCTTTATTCAGCAATTCTGCAATGATGATATACGTCCAGGAAATAGCCGTCAGCACCCGAATATCGTCGATCAATTTAGACATGACCGAAGGAAGGTAAACGCTTTTGATGGTATCCCAATCGGTTGCCCCTAGCGTGAATACCGTTTTCAAATAAACGTCTTCTACCTCAAAAATACGCTGAATGACCACGGGTAATAGATAGACGATGATACCGAAGGCGAGGAAGGATATTTTCATGCTTTCTCCGATGCCGAACCAAGTGATGAAGATACCGACTAATGCCGTCAGCGGCAAATAGCGCAGTGCATCTACTTGTTTCCCAAAAAGACCGCGAAAAAGCGGGTACAGACCGATGACGAAGCCCAGCGGAATAGAAATCAGTACTGCCCAAAAATAGCCTTGCAAATTACGCCAAATGGACAGAAAGGTATTGGGAATTAATTCATCGGCTTGAATGAGTCTTGGAAAAGCTTGCACTACTTGTAGGGGCGTAGGCAGGATGGGATAGACTTTGGTGAAAGTCGTTGCATTTTCAAAGCGAATGGAGTCAGCACGCAACAAAGAATCTCGATCAATGCCTAGCTCAGCCGCTTCCAACTCGGAAGGAATACGTGTGGTGTAACCTTCTACCACTGGACGCTGCACCGCTAACAATTCTGCTGCAATCCACCACAACACAATAAAAACGACCAAACCAATGATACCCAACAGCAGACTTTGAGAAGCACTTAATTTACCGCGAAGTTCAAATAATGACATGGTGTAGGCTTGAAATGAAAATCAAAATGCGATCTAATGTTGAAGATTTTATCTATACTGCGTTTGGAATAAAAAGTGCATTTTCATTTTGACCACTTTGTAGAATTGATGAATTGGAAAAATGCTGAATTGATTATTCCCATCCTACTAATTAGCAGTCCTGCTAATTATACAGCACGTCATCATCAATTCGACAATTGAACAATTTTACAATTCGACTACTTGCACAAATTCATCCCGTTTGCAGTATAAAACGAGATGTACTTGGTTCAAACATGCTTTATGGCTGCCAAACAAATGCTCTTTTGCTTACGGTCTTCTTCTTTGGGAAATCCTTAGGTATCTCTTGTGTCACTGCACCCGTAGCTGCCCATTCTGTTCCTCTGAGTAAGCAAGTAATGAAACCAACGCATTCCATAGAATAATCGGCATGTCCCATTGGCGTGTGGAAAATGCGTCCTTTGCCATAATCAATCGTCATCAGTATGGGTTCGTGGCGACTCGTTCCTTTATACTCAGCAGCGGCATAAGCAGTTGCCAGTATTGTCATATTTTCTGCTGGACCTCTTAGGCGGTCGTATAATTCATCTTTGGTGTGCAACCACTTTTTGGGCATCCCTTTGGTGATAGGATGATCTTTTGTCCGAATTTGAATTTGATATTCGTGCTGCGTTCCGTGTGCGCCGCCATTTCCAGCAGATTCGTCTCGAATGAGCTTTCCTTTGTCGTCGTAGTAAACGTAGGGTCCAGATTTTTCGGTTCTGCCACCCCAACCGCCTAGCCCAATCATTTGGTTGTAGGCTGGCCAATCGGGGAAAGCATTGTCTGCTGCGTGAATAACTACGAGCCCTCCACCTTGTTCGATGTACTGTTCTAGGTTGTGCTGAGTTTGTTCAGGCCAAGGTGCCGTTTTCCAGCCAAAATTGGTGAGAATGACATCGTAATTGAAGAAGTCAGGCGTAAAGTGCTCATCTGATTTGGGTTGCGGCAAAGCTTGAGTCTGTTGCAAGCGATTGAGTGGAAACTTCGCTAGATACGCTTCTCCTTTCCAAGTATATTGTGTGCGCCTGATGTCCACCTCGAAGCGTTCTGAAGCTTCTAGGTATTGTTTCATCATCATGGTCGTTTTGGGCCACATGACGTGATTGTTCTGTCCATCAATAATCAGCACCCGTATTTTTTGCGCCTCCAATACTGAGACAAAAAACAGTAGGATGATGAAAATATTAAGTAGGTATTTCATTTTATAAGCGTTCTCTGATCGGTATGCTTTTAGGATTACCAAGCAGCTATTAATGGTAGGCTCGGCAATCCTTAGGGCTTACCGATCCAATGCGTTCAAATTTTATCCCAATGCTCAGTAGTCATCAAACCAGTCGACCTATTCTACCAGATCACTCTTATCGGAGTGATCCCTCAATTTATACCAATCAATTTTGCGAGTATAGATCATGACAAAAGCCAAGATGACCAATAAACCGATGCTGCCCAAAAGTAGTGCATAATCTTCCAATTGCAGCAAGGTATAAATAAATCCGTATAAGATGATTAAAATGGCAGTAGTAACTAGCGTCAGCTTAGCATTTTTGAAAATACTGCTGACATAAAAACTAATCAACCCAATGATGACCACACTAGAAGCCAGATAAGCCCAAGCAAAACCAATGTGTTCGGATAGGGCAAGTAACAAGGTATAGAATAAGATCAGTGCTAAGCCCACTAAAATATACTGAATGGGATGAATGCGTTTGTCATTGAGGACTTCGACGAAAAAAAAGAGCAAGAAAGTAAGCGCAATGAAAAGAATACCATATTTCGCAGAACGGGTACTTTTTTGATAATAATCCACTGGCACGATTAAATCCACCCCAAATTGGGCTGTAGAAAACTCATAGCTATTGCCCAACCACTGCTGCGGGTAGCTACGATTGAGGCTTAAGACC
Organism: Bacteroidota bacterium; assembly: GCA_038746215.1. GTDB lineage: Bacteria > Bacteroidota > Bacteroidia > Chitinophagales > Saprospiraceae > JAAUTG01. Next base: position 13,592 of record JBCDKV010000032.1, read on the forward strand.
TCCCAGTTGGCAGTGAATCCATTTTCATCGACATTGCGTTCGTCGGGTAGGAATGCACCTTGAAAACTAGGCGTTGACCAAGCGGAAGAGAGTGCCACCGTCGTAGTCGCTCCGACTGGTGTAAAATAAATATTTTGGCTACCATTCAAATCAATTTCAAAATCAAACTGGTAGGTAGCATTTTCGTAGGCACTCAAATCCAAACGACTATTGATTCCGCCTTTGTTGTTATTGTTAGCAGAATGATATTTCATGCCTGGCTCAAAGTCATAACTTTTGCCATTCCAATTCAGTCTAACCGTGTTCTGAATACCACGCATATCGCTGATGCCTACTGAAAGATAGGCTTCGTCCCAAAGCACATTGCTACTGTCAATTTTAAAAGCAGCAAAATCAGGACGGTCGAAACTACCAGACAATTGCAAATCAGTGCTGTAAACAATGACTTCGTAAATGCTCCGATAGCGAGTCTGGTGTTCCAATGCCCCTTCGATATTGAGTTCGTCTGGCAGGAAATGTGCATACTTAGTCGTATTTAGTAATTTACCTTCGCTGTCGGTAAAGTATTCTTTGTAGGGAATGCTCAAAATGGGGCCAACGAGTCGCTGCGGATAACTCCAAAGACTACTGACTTCATTGATGACTTGTTGACTGCTGTATTGGCGCGACCGAATGAGGTCTTCTACCATATTGGATGGAATGAGTAGCAGCAAAATGAGAATACCAATAGCTAATATTTTGACAATGAGAGAATTGCGAAGCCATTCGTTAAAGCGATCAAAAAAGTTCATAGTTTCATTTGTTTATAGCTGATATGAGTTAATACAAATTTCTTGATAGGGAACAAAACTAGTCCGCTGGGCTAAGAATAGGTTACAATGTAATAATATGATTATCTATTTATAAACATACATTTTTGTTTTTAGGATATTCGGAATAATATTTTGTTTTTTGCTTTGAAAAAAGCCTAAAATTTCGTTTTGCTTTATTGTAGGTGTCATCTGGATAGACCTATCCCATTGTAAAAATGAGCCAGCC
>JBCDKV010000033.1:0-14604 GCA_038746215.1 Bacteroidota bacterium
CTAACGTAGGCATCCTTTTGGCTGGCGAGGCTTTTTAACATTCTCGCAGTGTTGCTTGCAGAAAAGATTAAGTATCTTTTCAACGAAGAGACCCGCTAGCATGAGTGAGCGCTCCCGAAGGGTGAACGAACGATCTCTCAGGGTAAAAGTCCAGTGGACTTTTAAGTGAGAGAACCACGCTAGTGGATGGGTGGCAGAACATTCAAGCGAATGAACCGCAAAGCGGACGGGAGGGGATGCCTTACCTACGCTTGGTCATAAATCGGGAAGTTATTATTTGACCGTTACTTAGTCCATGAACAAAAACGATATTTTAAATTTCATTTCTTACCAATAGCGATCATGAAGATACATCAACTTAGAGATACCTTGTACGAAAGATTTCTATCGGAAGAGACAAAAGAGCGCAGTGAGCGAATCATTCTCTCCATTGCCATTGCGAGTTATATCATTCATTTGCTCATTATTTTATCGGTCAATCAGGGGTGGATCGCACTAGAATCAGAATTTACTGGCGACCCAATCGCTGCGATTTACACGCCCTTTTCTTTCATTTTGGTGTACGAGGTGTACTTACTTATTTTCTATCTACCCAAATCCATTACGATTTACATTGGCAAACAATATGAGATTATCACCCTGATTCTGATTAGAAGAATCTTTAAAGACATTGCCAATATAGAACTTTCCTCCAACTGGTTCAAAATTAAGGATGATGTACAATTCACTTACGATATTTTAGCATCTTTAGCCCTATTCTATTTGATCTACGTATTCTACCGACAAATCAAGCGAAGAAACTATGTTTCCATCAAAAAAGAAAATAAAGTCGGAAAGGAAATCAGATACTTTGTCAATCTAAAACGTGTCATTGCTACTGCTCTAGTTCCCACCCTCATCATCATGGCCTGCTTTAGTTTTTACAATTGGGCAGTAGATGCCATGTTCACTGCCGAAAGTGATCTCAAAGACATCAACGACATTTTTTTCGATGAATTTTTCACCCTACTCATCATCGTCGATGTCTTGTTGTTGCTCGCTTCTTTCTACTATTCCCACGAATTTTATAAAATTATTAGAAACTCAGGTTTTGTCATTTCTACGATCTTGCTCAAAGTCTCTTTTTCCGTTAGTGGTATCGTCAATATTGTCCTCATCATAGGTGCTGTGATTTTTGGATTATCCATGCTTTTTATACACAACCAATACGAGGCGAAGTTGTATGCAGAGGAGGTAAAGACTACTTAGGTCATTTTTCTAATTTCAGCCCTGAGGATTGTCGAACCAATCTATAGGAACTGCGCTGAGCTTTTAAACGAATAAACAGTTCAACAAATCAACAAATCAACAAAGATATTTTATCCCATACGCAATATAAATCCCTCAATTACATCAACAAGCGATCAAGTTGTTCCTCAAAGGCAGTATCCATATATTCGAGCATCAACTGATTGAATCGTCCTTTTTTGTAGGTCTTTTTTACACCCAATACACTATCTTGAATGCTAAGCAAATGAACCTGATGCGTCCTAATGACGGGCTTACCACGATAAAAATCTCGACGATGTAGACTTTCGGGAGCAAACTGTTTTTCGCTATCTACGGATACGGCATACAGGTGTTCTGTTTCTTCGCTGATGTTCCATTTGTGCAAGCCTTGTTCTTGCCGTAAATACAACAACACAGCATCCGCTCTGACATGAAAAACAACGCCATACAGATTCTTTTGTACTACTTGCTCGAAGTCATTATCCTTCACTATGGTCTTGATGTAAAGCTCTTGCTGTTTTTTTTCTAGCTCTTGCAGCGCAAGCTGATCTTCGTAGTGGGCTTCATCGTAGTGAATACTTTCTAATTCATACTCGAATGCTTTTAGTCGAAATAGCTCACTATAAAAATGGACGATACTTTGCAGATGCGTACCATAAACGGCGAGATGACAAAAATCGCTTTCGGGTTGTAGGGTACGATACAGCTCTTTTTTGATACCGGAAAAAGATTTTTCCCAAGCACTGAGCTGCTCCTCTGGTGCAGTTTGGTAAGGGCCTAAATCTAGATAAGACAGAGAAAGATTCGTCTCTAATTGCTCTACTTTTTGCGCCAAAGCTTGGATATTTTGTTGGCAGGTCAGGTAGCTTGGATATCGCTTTGCGTAGTATTTATTTTGCCAAAATTCCTCCTTCCTTCTCAATTTAATCCGCTCCATCCGCATCAATTCATCTTTGAGTTCGATGTAGCGCAGACCATCTTGTAAGGTCTCCATCTTACGCCTCAATTCACTAGCATGATCGGCATTGACCTGCTTATCCCACTGTTCCATATAGCGATCAAAACCCATTGGATCGGCGGTCACTGTAATCGTTATTTTTTGCTGTTCATCCAAACGCACTTCAATCTGCAAATGATCGTCTCCGCTTTCAAAATTTAACTGCTTGGATAGTGGTAAGATCAGTTCGTCGCGTAGACTTCGCTGTAGATGCCTCGCCCCGTATTTACTGTCGTAGCCAACGCTCGCCAAATGATCCAAAACAGGTGCTGCTATGTCCAATTGAATTGGGCGAAAGTGAATACCTTCGCGTTTTCTAAACAACTCAATTTCGCGCTTCACCACTTCGCGTACCACTGCTTGCGAAAGCGGCAAGAATGGGATTACCTCGTCAATACGACCGAATAATTCAGGGCGAAAATGTTTTTGAACGGCACTTAGATAATGTTGTGCGACGCTCTCAGCGGCTTCGCTGTTGCCAAGTGCAATCGGTGCGGGGCGACTCGCTCCGATATTAGAAGTCATAATGATGATCGTGCTACAAAAATTGACCAACTTGCCTTGGTTATCGGTCAGACGTCCTTCGCTCAAAATTTGGAGCAATAGATCATAGAATTTATAATCGGCTTTCTCGATCTCATCAAAAAGCAGGACACTAAAAGGCGTTCGTCGCACCGCCGCCGTCAGCGTACCATCCGAGCCAAAACTACTACCGATTAAGCGACTCAGGCTGACAGGATTCGAGTACTCACTCATATCAAATCGCAACATGCGCTCTCGGTCATTGAACATGAATTCGGCAAGTACTTTTGCTAGTTCCGTCTTTCCGACACCCGTAGGGCCAACGAATAGAAAAGAAGCAATGGGTTTTTCCTTACGGGTCAAAGCCGCTTTCACCGAAGCCAAAATGCTCACTACTTTGCGAACCGCTTCCACTTGCCCAAAAACATTTTTGTTGAATCGCTGCTCTACCGCTTCGACATCCATTGGAATACTGGGATCAACCATGAAAGTTGGCATACCCGTCTCTTCGCAAAAGTGTTCGATAATATCAGAGCGGACTAGACTTTTGTTCTGCTTCGTTTCTAGCAACAGATTTTCAATAAATCGAATCGGTTTCCCCGGCAAACCAGAATAAGGTGTGTAACGTAAATTTAGGCGAATGACCTCTTGAATGGCTTCCTCACTGAGCCGCACTTTTTTTGTACGACTCAGGTCATTTGCTCGATTCAGTACGATTTCTTTCAGTCCTTTTTTGGGATTTGCTAATCGGATGATGTTGAACTGATCCGAATAATTGGGACTACGCAACTCAATAGCTGCTAGCTCTTCCTCTGTACATTCAGAAATCAGGAAAACTACGCCTCTGCTGATGTAAGAACGCAGATATTCGGCAAGACTGACGTCGTTCCCCTCGTACTGCCCCACTTCAAAAAGCTCCATAAAATTTCGGACAAACAGAATCTGCTGATCACTGCGCAATTCTTCACATAAGGTCGAAAGATTATCTTGCCAAGCGGTATCTCGCATCAACTCTTTCAGCATCCGAGAAGCCGTGGTCTCCCAAATCTTCATCGGAAAATTCGTCTCGTGCAGTCGTTGACTAGCAGCACGAATAAGCGCACTTTTACCGACACCAGATGGTCCGACTAGTAGCACATTTCGGTTGAACTCGTTCTTTATAAACTGCAATAACTGAGACAGTTGTTCTTCTCTTTTGTAGAGCACCACATCACCCACGAAACAGGGTGTTGCCACCTCTGGCAGCAATTTCTTTTGACTTCTAATTTCTTGCTCCTGCACCTCTTCTGGTATCAAAGCACGGAGCAGAATTCTATCCGAGAGCAAGGTGCTAGCTTCGTACCAAACCACTGAAAGAATATCCTGTACATTCTGCAAGCGTTTGTTGCGTTTAAAATCCGTTTGGATACTTTCTTTAAGATGTTGCTCCAATTTTTCAGCATCGGGAGCGTACACTTCTATCGCCAGAACGGGCAAAATGGCTTGATAACCTTTATCAGAACTTTGGTAATAATAATCAAACGTTAATTCAAAATCGGGATAGCTGTAGCCGTTATTGGCAGCAGGAAAAAAAATCGTGATGGTTTCCTTTTCGAATACTTTGTCGGGATGAATATTCAGGATGTTAGCTGCACCACCTTTATTCAAGATACTCTGCTGAAACGCTTCTGCGTACTTGCCCGAAACCTGATGGAGGGCTTCCTTGATCCGAATGCTCTTCATGTCAGCAAGTGGCGTCACAAAAGTATCACTCGAAAGGAGTGTAAGTTGGAAGGCGCGAAAAGGAATGTGGATGTTATATGCCATTTGAAAACAAAGGTATCAGTGAAAAAACCATATCTTTCCCCAAAGTTAAGATAAGAAATCAGTTTTTTTACTAAAGTCATAGAAATAGAACTGGCATTGTAGCTAAAAAAGTTATACATTTGCGCCTTGCTGGAAATCCCATAGCTTGTTCGTCAAGGTAAATGGGGTATTACTAACAACTAAAAGAATAAAATTACATGCCAGTAAAGATTAGATTACAACGCAAGGGAAGAAAGAAAAGACCTTTTTATCACATCGTAATAGCAGATTCTCGCGCCCCACGCGACGGTCGATTCATTGAAAAGATCGGGACGTATAATCCAATGACAAAGCCTGCGACGATAGATTTAGACAGAGACAGAGCTTACGATTGGCTGATGAAAGGTGCACAACCTACCGAAACGGCTAGGGCAATCTTGCGTTTCAAAGGCGTGCTGTATAGAAAGCACTTGATGCAGGGCGTAAAGAAAGGCGCATTGACACAAGAGCAAGCAGATGAGAAGTTGGCAGCTTGGATCGAAGCTAAAGAAGCTAAGATCGCGGAGCGCATGGAACAAACGCGCCAAGAAATTGATGCTTTCAATGCGAAAGTAGCAGGTTTAGACGGTTCTTATGGCGAGGTAGTCAACAAGCCCGCAGAAGATACCGCAGATGCTGCGCAAGAAATCATGGGAGAAGCTGATGCAAATGCAGGAAAGACCTTAGCTGAAATCAATGAGCAAAGCTTAGATGATATCACAGGCGCAGCCGAGGAAACAGCAGCGGCAGAAGATACAGCAGAAGCAGTAGAGGAGAAAGTGGAGGAAGCAGTCGTAGAAGAAAAAGCAGAGTAGGACAAGTATGCTTCTTTTATAGAAAGGTTGTAATGTTTCAAAACAAAGTATTCCTTTTTAGAGACAAGTGCCTGCTCATTTTTTTTGAGCAGGCATTGTTTTTTTACAATCATTATATTACTTTTACGTTTCATTCAAGACGGATTTTTTTAAAACCTGATAATGTCGAAGTGTTGCATTATCAGGTTTTCATTTTACAGAACCATTGTTTGATAGATAGTGAAAATAGTGCGGCATCTTATCAGACTATATCAAAGCAGTAAAATATGCTACAAGAACTAGATAGTAAATACGTAGAACGTTTGGAGACCATAGCTCAAGAAATACAAGCGTCCGAAGAACTACAGAAATATTTAGATGAAGAAGAAGAGGAATTTTACAAGCGGCTAAAAGAACTTTTTGAACCCAAGATTGCCAAAGTCTACGAGGAAGTGGCAGTAAAAGACCCGCTTCAACTGACCCACTTTGAAAAAATCTTACTGCACGAAGCCTTCGAGGGGCTTTATTTGCCACGGATACTAGGTTTTTCCACTTTGCGTGGCGAAATCAACAACAATCATAAATACATTTTACCACAGGAACACTTTTTAGATGTTTTGATGGCAATTTGTGATTCTCCTAACTTCGACATTTTAAAAAAACGGATCGGGCAGTCTATTCAAGTCGGTTTCGCACTGAGCAGCGATATTTGGATTACGAATCTATTCAACGACATCCAAAACAAGCGCATTCGCAGCTATTTGAGGGGTCAAAAACTAGATCGGTATCGCGTTTTAAAGGAGCGCAAAATTCTTTTATCTAGGTACAAACGACAGTTCAAAACGGACAATTTCTACACGGCGGAATTTCCGAAGACTATCCCAGAACTAAAGGTGATGTTTCCGAGTTTGAGGACATTCCTTTACTATCGCATCAAAAATAAATTGGACAATACCAGTCTCATCGCCCCTTTAATGGACTTTGTAGAAAATGAAGCTTTTCAAGGAACGGATGAGCATTTGGAGTTGATGATGCTTTTTGCTGGATTCTTTGATTTAGAAGGTGATAATTTCGCTAGCCTCAAAACAATCTTCAACAAAATACGACAGGAACGCCCAGATTTTGAAAGCAAATATTTCGATTTGGTGCTGAAATTGCACAATGAAAAGCCAGTAGATTTAGATGGTAGTGCAGAATTAAAAATTTCAGCGATCACGGATAAATCCGTTGAAGATAAATTAACGGACTACTATCAACTTATGGACGCTGTACATAGCCGTGGCTACGTGGACGACAGCGTGCAGGAATTGGTGCGTATTTTCGATAGCCAACACAAAGGAAAATCCAAGGAAAACGAGGCGGTACGACGCGCGATTTTCAATTACTTCCATCGCTTTATCACCAATTTGGAGGAAAAAGAGTACGGTGAATTTTTTGAAATCACTAAATTGTATCCAATTTACATGCGTATCTTCGCCAACCAACAGTTCAATCAAGACCTGAAAGAGTTGTCGATGGCTTATGTAAAAAAACTCCTCAAAAAATTCACGGACAAACGCGGTAAAGACTATCAGGACATTAAGAAATTTGTTTCTTCGATGTTCCCCGAATTTGGTTTCTTAAAGGAAAAAGATGTCGTGGAACTATTCAAAACGAGAAGAAAGCGGAGAAAGAAAGCGACCGCTTAAATTTAACCTATGGTTCTTCAACAATTGTTGGAGAACCTATTTTTTTGTCTAAAATACACGACTGAAACAGAACTTAGCCCCTAACCATTGCCATATTTTGTCCGCCACGGGTCTCACTCGTAAATTTGACACGGACGAAAGAAATGTTGTTTGCTTTTTTTCGTTTCTCTAGTCGATAAGTAACGGACAAAAAATAAGTTTCACATTTTGACCGAGCAGATTTTGTTCTGATACTACTCAGCAAAAGGGATGCAAGGATTCCCTTTTCTGAGTGTAACGTAGAAATCCTCTTGGCTGGCGAGGCTTTTCAACACAGTAGCAGGACAAAAGATGCCGTCATAAATCGGGAAGTTATTATTTGTCCGTTACTAACTCACCTCACTAAGTAATGACGGAGCAATAAACTTATATGCTCCCTTTTTCGAAAACGGAATGAAAAAATTTGCTTTTCATTCCGTTTTCAAAAGGTCTACCAAAATTGCTAATTTTTATTTAGGCGTGTACGAAGTACTATTTTTCTTAACATTTTACTCAAAAACAGCCTGAGTCAATGCCAGAAAATCGTACAACAAGTATTGCTTAGAACTTCGTATGTCCCTAGTTTTCATTTCATAAAAATCAGTAATTTTAGATCTAAATTATCAACTACTTTTGTGATTCAGACAATCATGTTCCATCAGTCCAAAAAAATCCCAACAAACTTTTAGCCTCGCAACCTTCAAACGTCTATAAAAAACATGAAACAAGTATTTTCATACCTACTCGCATCGGCTTTCACACTAGCAATACTCTGGCAGTGTTCTCCCATAGAAGAACCCGTAAAATCAGGTGCTGTCGTACTGGAATTTTCAACTGATACCTTGCGCTTCGATACCGTTTTCACGGCATTGGGTTCTGCGACTAGAAGTATCAAAGTCTACAATCGCTACAAAGAGCGCATTCGGATTGCAAAGGTGAGCATCGCAGGGGAAATGGGTGGCAAATTTCGGATGAATGTCGATGGTATTCCGAGCAACGAAGTAGAAAATGTAGAGATTGCACCCAACGATAGCCTCTACGTCTTTTGCGAAGTGACCGTCGATCCGAATCAGCCGCTATCGGAGAGTCCTTTTGTGATCGAGAGCAGTATCCGATTTGAAACCAACGAAGGCGAACAGGAAGTTCTACTAGAAGCTTGGGGACAAAACGCCAATTATATTCCCAGCCGATTCGGGAAAGGAACGCTGAATTTATTGAGCGGAGATGTGACTTGGGATGATCCAAAACCCTACGTCATCTATGGTTGGTTGTTCGTAGACAATGGGACTCTGACGATTCCTGCGGGGGCTAGAATTTACATCCACGGAGGCTTGGTGCGCAATAGCGAATTGGGTGTTTACAACGATGGGCGCTTGTGGATACTCGACAATGGCCGACTCAAAATCGAAGGAACAGCCGAAAATCCAGTCATTATCGAAGGAGATCGACTAGAGGAAGCTTTCGACGATGAACGTGGACAATGGGTCGGTATCTACATCGGACAAAACAGTAAGAACAATACCATAACTCACACCACAATTCGCAACAGTTTCTTTGGCGTCTATGTCGATTCTGCTGCCACGCTGACGGCAAGCCATACCCAATTTTATAATACTTCCAGCACGGCTTTGGTAGGCGAACACGCCAGTATTGATTTGCAAAATTGTTTGATTTACAACAATGGCGGTAATTCCGTTCAAGTCGTACACGGCGGTGATTATAACTTCGATCATTGTACCGTGGCGAGTTACGGGGTGGATGCAGCGGCTCTAGCTTTGAGTAATTTTATCTGCTACGTACCCGCCAATTTAGGCTGTGAACTCGGTGGTGTATATCGACTGAATGCCAATTTCCGCAACAGCATATTTTTTGGCTCAAAAGACAATGAGATTATCCTAAGCGACTTCATCCAAGAAGGGCGATCGGGCTTTAATTATAACTTTGAAAACTGCATCGTGCGAATCGACGAAGATTTGCTAGAAGACTATCCTGATTTCTACGATTTTTGTATCAATTGCCCACGCGAACTAGATCGAGATACGCCACTTTTCGTAGACGTGAATGATGATGATTATCGTTTGGATAGCCTATCCATTGCCATCGGCGCAGGTATTCCATTGGAGGGGATCGACTTAGATTTGGAAGGTAACAGTAGAGACCCGAATACACCAGATATTGGATGCTATGAGCGTGTGGAATAGCTTTTTTATGTGGGGGATAGACTACTGGTGAAAACACAAATTTGAAACACTAAGAAAAGCGGCTAGTGTAGCTATGTAAGCTGCTTCTCTTTTCTGCTGTAATCTAAAATGTCCAGTAGTCTAACGGGGGATAAAGAGAAGTTCCCGAGATTGCACAGCAACAATGTCCGAAGGCTTTTTTTATGAATGAAAACACAAGTCAGTCATATGAAACGATCACAGTTCACGCTACTGCTCCTATTTAGCTGCCTTCTACTACAGGCTCAAAAAGAAAAAGTACCTTTCCAAATTGGTATTCAATCGGGAGTCAATTTCACTAGAGGGACACTGCCCGAAAGTGACCGAATTAAAGGTGATTTATTCCTTGGCAACTCCATTGGTGTGCTTGCCCGAAGCTATTGGACACGCTACAAACATCGTTGGGGCGGTCTCAGCAATTGGGTGAATGTCTACTTTGACTACGGTATTTTTTACCACTATCGCGGCTTCAACTATCTATTGGGCGAAACATCCATTCACAGGGAACAGCTTCGTATGACCGTGCCTTTGATGCTCAGCCTACGAGCGGATAATAAATACGCTTGGACGAAGAAATGGCGGCAGAAAAAACGCTACGAAATAGTGCGGGCAGGTCTTGAATTTGACTTTAATTTCCAGCAAACAGCAGAACAAAATTTCGAGACGACTCGTTTTTTTGTTAATGAATATTCAGAGCTAAAACCCATTATTCCCTATCTGGTTCTTGGCTTTGGTGTACAGCAATACGCTAAAAATAGTCCTGCTTTCGGTTTTGTTGGCATTAGTTTTCATACGGGGATTGGTGGTCAGAACCTCGTTGGCAACATCAATCTAACAGATATAGCGACGAACGAAAGCGAACAAATTTCATTCAATCGTCTGGGGTCTTATTTTTCCATAGATTGTCAATATTTCATTTTTTCTCAAAAAAATGAGAGAGTTTCAAAGCAAATTATACACAATCCTCGTTATCTATAGAAAGTTCTTTGATTATACTCCATTCGGGGTAAAAAAGTGCATCTTAATTTTGATCGCTTTGTAGAATTGCTGAATTGAAAAAATGTTGAATTGATTATTCCCATCCTACAATCAGCAGACGTTGCTAATTATACAGCACGTCAATATCAATTCGACAATTGAACAATTTTACAATTCAACTATCTGCACAGATTTATCCCGTTTGCAGTATAATATCAATGGATGTGTCCATTTTCTATGAACAAAAAATAATATCACTATGAAATACTCAATTTTATCTATTGCCCTTTTACTAACAATCGCGCTGTCCTTTACTGCTTGCAATAACGAAACAGAGGGCACGCTGGAACTGCAATTTCAACTGGTGTACGACAACGAGCCGCTGGTCATGTTTGAAAACTACGACTATCCAGATGGCTCTAAAGTCTTTTTCGATCAGTTTCAAATGTTCCTATCGAATAGTTCCTTAATAAAAGATGGCGTAAAAGAATTTGCTTTCGATGTGCAGTTCTTGGATTTCAGTGATATTCAAGACAAAGCAGCAGCAGAAAATGGCTTCACCATAAGCTTAAAAGACGTACCCGTGGGCGAATACGAAGGCATGGAACTGGGATTAGGACTTTCTCCGGAGTGGAATGCTACTACTCCTAGCGATTATTCTTCAACGCACCCACTTTCCAACAATTATTGGTCACAATGGGATAGCTATATTTTTACTAAAATAGAAGGAAAAGCGGATACACTTGGCAACGGTAGAAACGATCACATCCTCAATTACCACATTGGTAAAGACCCTGCGTTTTCAGATAAAATGTTCCGCATGCCTATTAGTATTGAGGGTGGAAAAACGACAAAAATGAAGCTAAAAATTGATGTATTGGACATCCTTAGAAATGGTACACAATATATTGATATTCGTAAAAACCCAATCGACCACTCTAGGAATCCCGAAGTCTATGACTTCATTATCGCGAATATGGCGGATGCAGTGAGCATGGAGGAGCTTTAGAAAGGTAGATACACGAAGATTTATTTTTGAAAATTTCTTCGGATATCAATGAGTTTACTTTTGTTGACTTTTTCCCAAAAGTAAACTCATTGCTATCCTAAAATTCAGGATCAATCTTTATGCTATAAGGATTGTCAACTTCAATCCTAAAGGATCAACCTCCATCACCAATCAGACGGAAGCAATAGATCATTAAAATCAGAGACACTTGATGAAGCAAATATTGGTTTACTTATTGATAGGATTGGCGTTGCTGCTAGCTTGTGAAGAGGGTGGCACAGATGGGGAAGATGGACCTATTGAAGAAGTGCCAATCGAAGCCGCATACGATCCAACGGACTACGAATTGGACATTCCAGACTGGTTGCCAACTATGGAAATTCCCGCCGATAATCCGATGACGAAACAGGGCGTGGATTTAGGGCGAATGCTCTTTTACGATCCTTTGCTCTCCATTGATGGTAGTGTAGCTTGTGCGAGTTGCCATTTTCCAGAACGTGCTTTTGTGGACGGCAGGCAATTCAGTTTGGGGGTGAATGGAGCAGTGGGTAGACGCAACGCAATGGCATTGGTGAATGTAGGCTTTCATAAGAGTGGTTTCTTTTGGGATGGTAGTGTGAATACCCTAGAGGAACAAGCTTTGCTCCCCATCGAAGACCATACCGAAATGAACGATACTTGGGAAAATGTAGAAAAAAAGCTACAAAACCATACGGATTATCCAAGGCTATTCCGAGCGGCTTTTGGCATCGAATTTCCCAGCGAAATCACAAAAGATTTAGCCGTGAAAGCCATTGCTCAATTTGAGCGTACCCTCATCAGCGGCAATTCGCGCTATGATCGAATTGTGAACTCCAACGACCTAGATGCAGGTTTTCCTACCGATGCCGAAGAACGTGGCCGTCGGCTCTTTTTCTTTGAGGCTACTCAGCAACTCGATCACCCAGGTTGCTCACATTGCCACGGTGGACCATTGTTCACCAATGATCGCTTTATGAACAACGGCATAGATAGCGTACAAACACTGAATGATTTTAAAGATTTAGGTCGAGGAAAAATCACAGGAAAAAGAGGGGATAACGGTAAGTTTAAAGTCCCTACGCTTCGCAATATCGAATTAACGGCACCTTACATGCACGACGGTCGTTTTGAGACCTTAGAAGAAGTACTTGAACATTACAGTTCAGGCGGACATTTTGCGGATAATTTAGATGCTAATATCCGTCCCTTCGAGATGAGTGAACGCGATAAAAACGATCTAATTGCCTTTATGAAAATGCTGACGGATACCAGTTTCGTCAACAATGAAGCTTTTCAATCGCCTTTTTAGGACTTGTTTGGAGTAGGATTGTACTATAAATCAGTAGTTTACGGTTTTGACGAAGCAAATAACAGCGACTTTATTGAGCTAAAAGAGCGGTTATTTTCAAAGTCAAGTTTGGAAAATATTGGTTTACAGGAAGATCGTACTTTAAACAAACTCTTAGTTCAACGAAAATTGCAGCACCATATCCGAAGAATTATGAAACATCAATTCTTCAATATCGGGCTGTAGCCAATCTGCTAGCGGCCACTGCGCAATGATTTCCATTACATCGTACTCAGATTCCGCCACAAATACACTCCACAGTTTAGCGCGATCTATTGAAAGCGAATAAGATTTAATTTTCCCTTCTGCTAGCAAATAATTAATGACATTCCTTTGCTCTGGAATGCGTTCCATAAAATCTGCTGGAAAAGGATTGGGCAAATCAAATTGCACCATATATTGCTTATACATCTATTGTTATTGTTGTTCTTTATATTTATTGGGTTCTATTAAGTAGGTGGATTCAAATAAGCGTCACAATTTGAGCGAACTATTTTTTGAGCTAAAGGTGCTTCAAAATCGTTGCATAGCCGTAGCTACGGAACTATTTTTAAGCGCTTTTAGATTATGAGTGAGCGATCCCGCAGGGTGAATGTTGAGAACATTCAAGCGAATAAACCGCAAAGCGGACGGGATGCCAGCCGTTCAAAAGTGTCGATTATTTGAGTACGCCTACTTATCGAAAACAAGTAGCCCTTACTTTGGTTTAATTGTTTTAGGGAAAGCTCATTAATAAGATGAGCCAAAAAACGTAGTAATTTTGAGTAGCTAAGCAATTTAAAAAATCAGTTCATAGCAGGCTTATGGCCTTATTTTTTAATTTGCTTAGTTGCCAAAAGAACAAGTTTAGTGGTTCAAGTTATTATTGAACTTTCACTTATATTAGCTGTCTAATAAATTTACGTAATATTTCAGATGAAGAACATCATTATATTTGGACCTCCAGGTTCAGGAAAAGGAACACAAGCAAAAAAATTAGTCGAACAATACGGTTTGCTGCACATCTCAACAGGCGATCTATTCCGCTATGAGATGGGAAACGATACACCACTTGGACTAGCAGCCAAAGAATACATTCGCAAGGGCGATTTAGTACCAGATGAAGTAACCATTGGGATGCTAAAAAACAAAGTTAACGCCAATCCAGATGCCAAAGGCATTATCTACGATGGCTTTCCCAGAAACATCAATCAAGCGGAAGCATTAGATGAGTTTTTGAAGGAAAAAGGCGCAACGGTCGGAATTGTTTTAGCTCTAGAAGTCGAAGACGAAGAACTCGTGAATCGACTCAAAGAACGTGGAAAAACTTCGGGGCGCAGCGATGATACCGACGAATCTATTATCCGAAATCGGCTATCCGTCTACCACGAGGAAACTGCTCCTGTCTTTAACTTCTACCGAGCAAAAGGTAAAGGTGTAAAGATAGATGGTGTGGGGACGATAGATGCGATCACTACTCGATTGGCACTGGAAGTGGATCGTTTGTAGTATAAGACAAAGGAGAGTAACCCCAGAAATGTTTCATTCCGCCCGATATTTGAAGTTTCCTAACTTCAAATCTCTAATCTGCTCATTTCCAAACGAGTAAAACCACATTCAGCCGTTAGGAAACAACAGGATAACGGTATCAAGTTAGGAAACTTGATACATCGTGATATGGAATGAGACAAATGGATTAGCCCTACTATCCTTTTACAAAACGAAAATTGGTAGCACACAATTCATAAGGCGAATAACGGGTAAAATACTCCATTCTATGGTAATAATAGCTTTGCTAAACTTTTGAAACTTAGTAAAGTACTTGAGATCGCGCAACAAGTATGCCCAAAGATTTTTTTATGGACGGAAACACAAATTTCAACTTATTTTTTGGAGAAAAATAAGTTGAAATTTGTGTTTCCGTCCGAAGAAATTTAC
>JBCDKV010000034.1:0-14594 GCA_038746215.1 Bacteroidota bacterium
CGATTTTCTGTAGCAGCCAAAGCAGCTTCCTTGAAGGCTTCGGTATAGGTTGGATGGGCATGACTCATACGAGCAGCATCCTCAGCCGAAGCGCGAAACTCCATGAGCGCAACCGCTTCTGCGATAATGTCCGCAGTTCTCGGACCAACCATGTGAACGCCTAGAATTTCGTCAGTTGCCGCATCAGAAAGTACTTTAATCATACCTTCGGTATCCGTACTCGCTCTTGCTCTACCCAATGCTTTGAATGGAAATTTACCCGATTTGTAGGCTCTGCCAGACGTTTTGAGTTGTTCCTCGGTCTGTCCCACGCCTGCGACTTCTGGCCAGGTGTAAACTACCCCAGGAATCAAATTGTAATCAATGTGCGGATGTTGTCCAGCGATAGTTTCGGCTACAAATACGCCCTCTTCTTCGGCTTTGTGCGCTAGCATCGCACCTTTGATGACATCACCGATGGCGTAAATATTATCTACATTAGTTTTCAGATGTCCATCGACTTCAATACGTCCGCGGTCATCCGTTTTGACGCCTACTTTCTCCAAGCCTAAATTGTCCGTGAACGGAATACGTCCGATGGCAACCAAGCAATAATCTGCATCCAGATTGAAAGTATCTTCCGAATCGCGTTTTTGTACAGAAACTTTGACTTTTGTTTTCATGGGTTGCACGTCGGTCACCATATGTTTTAAATGGAATTTGACGCCCAGCTTTTTCATCGAGCGCATCAATTCCTTACCGCAGTCTTTGTCCATACCTGGAATGATTCGATCCAAATACTCTACGACTTGCACCTCTGTTCCGAGACGTGCGTAAACCGATCCCAATTCCAAACCAATGACGCCACCACCAACGATGACCATTTTTTTAGGCACTGCTTCTATCTCCAATGCTTCGGTGGAAGTAATGACCCGTTTGCCATCAAAATTAAAGGCTGCTGGCACATTGGGTACGGAACCCGTCGCAATAATCACTTTGTCGCTCTCGACTTGCTCGGTGCTGCCATCCGCTTTCTTCACTTCGATAGTGTGGGCGTTTAAAAAAGAACCCATTCCGTTGAAGACATCGATTTTGTTCTTCTTCATCAAATATTCGACCCCTTTTACGGTTTGATCCACTACTTCTTGCTTCCGCTTAATCATTTGCGGCATATTGACCTTTAAGTCCTTCAAATCAATGCCGTGCATCGAAAATTTCTCTTTAGCGTTGTGGTAATGCTCAGAAGAATCCAAGAGGGCTTTGGAGGGAATACAGCCCACATTCAAGCAGGTACCACCGAGGGATTCCTTTTCTATAATTGCCGTTTTCATGCCTAGTTGTGCTGCTCGAATAGCAGCTACATAACCACCTGGTCCTGAACCAATTATTGTGATGTCGTATTTCATGTTTATAGATTATTTTAACAAGTTTGTTTGAGGAAAAATAGGGGCTTCCAAAATGCTGAGCTATGTTTTGAATAAATCCTAGTAAGGTTCTTGAGATCACGCAGCAAGTATGTCTAAGAATTTGTACTTACCTCCGAAGAGACTGACTGAGCATACCTGTTGCACAAATTCTTTGCGTTGACTCAGAGCTTGTTTGGAGTAGGATTGAACTGTAAATCAATAGTTTGCGGTTCTGGCGAAGAAAATAATAGCGACTTTATCGAGATAAACGAGCGATTATTTTCAAAGTCAGGTTCGTAAAATATTGGTTTACAGGAAGATAATACTCCAAACAAGCTCTCAGGCTGTTTTACAGGAAAATGCCAACAAAGACAGGATTTCTTAGACTGCCAACAGCCAACAGCTAAGCACCTACTTCTTCTTATCTCGCTTATTGTTTTTATCGCGATTACGATTGCGGTTGCGATTTTTTCTACGATTCTTTTTGCGCCGCTCTACGGGCGGAAGTTCCACTACACCAGTCACATCTTCGTAGTCTGTGAAGGCTTCCTTGGGATGCTCCAAAACTTGGAGTCCTTGCAGATCGAGCGGTTTTTCCCCTTCTTTATTCATTGCCAAAATCTCTTTTACTTGCTCCACTTTGAGTGGAAACAAGCGTCCGCGTAGTTCGGGCTTTTCATAACCGTAGTACATGATGCGCTTGAAAATATCAGTTTTCACCAATACAGCACGACCAGCTTCGGTGACCAAGCGATCTGCGTGTTTTGGAAAGGCTTCTAGTGCCTCCATATAGGTATCCAATTCAAAGTTGAGGCAACATTTTAAACGCCCACACTGCCCAGAGAGTTTAGCTTGATTGATCGCAATATTTTGGTAGCGTGCAGCGGTGGTAGAAACCGATTTGAAGTCGGTGAGCCAAGTTGAACAGCAAAGCTCCCGCCCACAAGACCCCAAGCCGCCAATACGTGCAGATTCTTGTCGGGCACCGATTTGCCGCATTTCGATTTTGACTTTGAATGCTTTGGCATAGTGCCGGATCAATTCCCTAAAATCGACCCGTCCGTCGGCGGTGTAGTAGAAAGTCGCTTTGCGCTTATCGCCTTGGAATTCGACATCGCCGATTTTCATATCCAAATCTAAGGAACGAGCAATTGAGCGTGCCTTTACCATAGCGGCTTTTTCCAGTTTGCGTGCCTCTTGTAGGCGCTCCAAGTCTCTCTCATTGGCAATACGTAGTATTTTCTGCGAAATGGAGGCTTCCTTGACTTTTTTCTTTTTAAGTTGCAAGCGTACCAATTCTCCCGAAAGAGAAATTTCACCAATGTCGTAGCCATTGGAGCTTTCTACCGCTACCATATCTCCCGTCACGGAGTCCACGTATTCGTGTTTCTTATAAAATTCTTTGCGCGCTCCATTTTTGAAGCTTACTTCTACTAAATTATAGCTTGCTGGATCGTAGTATTCCTGCTTCGATAACCAATCATAAGTGTTCAATCTATTACAACCACCACTTCCACAATTGCCCTTACTTCCACATCCATTGGGTTTACTATTATCTCCAGCCGCACATCCTTTACAACTCATATGCTGCTTTTTATCTTAGAGCATGTTTGGAACACTATTTTCCTATAAACCAATATTTTATGAACCTGACTGCATGAAAAATAAACCCCGTATCCAGATATGCAGTTAATTTTTCACCTTGTCAGAACCACAAACTACTGATTTCTAGCTCAATCCTGCTCCAAACAAGCTCTTAGTTTCTCAATCGCTTTTCCTCAAAAAACGATTCATATTCAGGCTTGCATCCAAAAACAAAATTTTAGGATTAGCATTGCGTTCGACATGAAAGATCAAGTCGTTCAATAGTGCTACAATCCGTTCAATTTGATGAAAGCCAATGATTTTTCTAAAATTAGTCGCAGTGGTCTTCTCCACTTCGCTTAAACGAACGTTTTCCAGTTCGTTTGTAGTGCTATAAAACAGGTATTCTCGCATGAAATGCAGGGCATAGTGAAGAAAAAACTTCTGGTTTTCTCTTCCTAAACCTGCAAAGCTGCTGACCCATTGCACCAATTCAACCATGTTCCCTTTGTAGCATTTGCGCATCCACTCCAGAAACAAAACGGCATTGTCGTTTTCATTTTTTTCCAATAGCTGCAAGGCAACATTAAAATTGCCATTGACTAGGCTAGCTATGTCTTTCGCTCTGTTAGTCGCCACGCCCTGCTGTTGAATTGCTAAAGCTACTGCTTGGTCTTTTAGGGGTGGCACTTTAGTGATTTGGCAACGCGACAAAATCGTATTCAATATCTGTTCGGATTGCTCTGCCACCAGAATAAAATAGGTATTTTCGGGTGGTTCTTCGATCAACTTCAGTAGTCGATTCCCTTCTTTGCCTAAGTATTCGGGACGCCACATCAACAAGATTTTGCGGCTGCCCTCGAAGGTTTTCAAACTCAGCTTTCTCACAATATTCAAGCACTCTTCCTTATTGATATTGCCTTGTTTATTTTCTGCACCAATCCTTTGCAACCACTCGTAGGCAGAGGCGTATGGCTGTTCATGCAACATATTGCGCCATTGCGGTAGAAAGTGGTCGCTCTTTACATTGGTGCCAATAGTCGGAAAAGAAAAATGTAAATCTGGATGAATGAATTTGCTTGCTTTGATACAAGCCACGCATTGTCCGCAACTATCCGTCGGGCTAGGATTCTCGCAAAGCAAGTATTGTGCCAGTGCTAACGCTAAGGTTAATTTACCACAGCCTTCATTACCCAGTAGCATCAGAGCGTGCGGATAGCGTTCGCTTTGCATGGCAGCTAGCAAATGATGTGCAGTAGCAGACTGACCAATAAGTTGGCTGAAAAGCATGTATTAAAGCATGGGAGGAGGGATGCGATTGTAGATTAGAGATATGTAGTAACGAGTCAAAAATTCAAGCTTCAACGTATTTTCTTTTCTACAGCTAAAGCTTTGTTGAGTTCTAAAATATTACACCATCTATACTTCGATTAGAAAGGTATAAGTTTAGTCAGCGTATATTTTTATGGCTGTTCAAATCGTATAACCAAACGTCTCCACGGATTTGTATGAAAAATCATGCTCAGCCTAAATAGAAACTCAGTACGTTTTTTATCTATGATGAATAATACTGCTTGTAAAACGCAATTCTATCTGATGTCAGTGCTTGAAATACGTATCCATTTGTGCAGTAAACTTGTGTAAAGTGTTCGTTATGAATAACTTAAATAAATAAACAGCTTAAACAACTACAAAGGTAAAGGACTGATTATTTTATATGTGTATCTATCATATCTACTTCGTCCACTCATCGAATCACACATCCTCTGATTTAGACACTTACAGGTCGCTTTAATTCTTTAAAGCACCTTTTGAGCATCATAATATTTTCTCTCTCACGTACAAAGATATACAAGCTTTGGGTAGAAAGCCAAGAAAAGTGAAGGAAATTGGTGAGTTTATCCATTTGTTTAATAAGATTCTTTGAAAACAAACATCAAAAGCGAAGTTTTTTGGTTTAATAGCATGTCCTTGATAAATCAGATAAATTTCATAGAATAGGAAAATAGCTGGCAATAGTGTTCCGAAAAAGCAATTTAGCCAAATAAAGTATAAGTATGAAAAAAGTGTTACTGATCGCCGCAGCAATTATCTTGGGATTTTTCATCCAAAAACATCGACAGGACCGTGCAAATGAAATACAAGCCAAAGCGACTGTGATGGATATTCAAAAGGTTAAAAATACGCGAAAAGGAGACAAACCCTTCGTCTACAAAATAGACGTTCGTTTTGAAAACGAATTTGATCGTGTACAAAAAAGCAGTTTTATAAGTCGTCGGTTGCCAAGTTATCGCCGAGGAGAAGTGATAACGATTAATTACAACGCAAACAATCCTACTCAGGCGCGTGCTGTTAAAAAGAAGTACGCACTATGAAAGTTGAGTGAAGCAATAATTTTTCACAGAGAAAACGAAAAATCAGCCTTTGCTTAAACCCCAATCTATATTCGTGGGTTTTCTAAGAAAAATTACATTTCATGTCAGATCAGAAAAAAGGACAAGTAAACATAGAATTACCAGAAGAAATAGCAGAAGGTACGTACTCCAATTTGGCAATTATCTCGCATTCTAATTCAGAATTTGTGGTAGATTTTGTACGATTAGTACCCAACGTGCCTAAAGCAAAGGTGAAGTCAAGAATTATCCTGACACCACAGCACGCCAAACGTCTACTCAACGCACTGAAAGGAAATATTGATAAGTACGAAGCGCAGCACGGCTTAATTGAAGACAATCAACAAGCCCCTGCTATTCCGATGAATTTCAATATGCCAAAAGCGGAGGCTTAGTGCTGGTTGAGAATTTTTACAAACTGATAATCAGGCGTGTACGGAGTTTTGAGCAATGCTCAAAATAGACTTTGGTCAATCCCCTAAAATCGCGCAACAAGTATGCCCGAAGTTTTCTTATGAACAGAAACATAAATTTTTTAGAAAAATTTGCGTTTCCGTCCGAAGAGACTTGTTGAGCATACTTGTTGCGCGATTTTCTTGCATTGAGTCGGGCTGTTTTGAAGTAAAATGAGACTTCGTACGCACCTAATTTAAAAGCTAAAGTGTCAACTACTTTTGTTACAGAACAAACTAGTCGGTTTTCTAGGAAAATTCGTACAAACTGGTCTCTCCACCCAAAATATATCTACTACGCTAGATTGTGAAATACGGTTTGCACATCGTCATCTTGTTCCAGCTTGTCAATGAGTTCTAGCACCTCATCCACTTGTTCCTCTTCCAACTCTTTTTCGTGTTTAGGAATGCGCTGCAATTCAGATTTTTCCGCTTCGATTTGGTGTTCTTCTAAAGCCGACTGCATCGCTCCAAAATTTTGGAAGTCGACGTAAATGAGGTAGTTGTTCCCTTCATCATCTCGCTCCATCCGACTCAGCCCATGGTCGATGAATTCTAGCTCAAATTCGTCTCGGTCTTCTATATTTCCTACTGGGACGGTAAATACTCCTTTTCGGTCAAAAATAAAATCGTGCATTCCCTGTGTGCCGAGCGAACCACCACCTTTGCGAAATATAGATCGTACATTGGCGACTGTCCGTGTCGGATTATCCGTAGCCGTCTCTACCACCACTGCTACGCCATTGGGCGCCATGCCTTCATAAACGATCTCGGTGAAATCTTCGGCATCTTTTGAGCTGGCTTTCTTGATAGCAGCTTCGATGCGGTCTTTGGGCATTTGTACTGCTTTGGCATTTTGGATCGCACGACGTAATTTGGAGTTGTAATCTGGATCGGGTCCAGCTTCTTTCACTGCTATTGTGATTTCACGCCCAGCTTTAGTGAACGCTTTTGCCATTTTATCCCAACGGGCAAACTTCGTTGCCTTTCTATATTCAAATGCTCTTCCCACGGTTGTATTTAATTTTTTTTGGCCGATTAGCCGATCATTCAATTTTATTGATAATTCCTACAAATTATCGCAAAAATATAAATTTATTGTTTTACCATTACTCCGTACACGGAGAAGCAGATTAAATTCAGTGGGAATGCAGTAGTTTGGCGACATACAAGCAATAAATTTACGCTCTCACTCAAAGGACTTTTTGAAAATTAAATCAGAAACGAAGTTTTGACAAGTTTATCTACTCACTTGACGTTCCTTCTTAAAAACAGTCTGAGTCAATGCAAGGAATTCGCGCAACAAGTATGCTCAGTAATTCTCTTCGGATGGAAACACCAATTTCAACTTATTTTTCTCCAAAAATAAGTTGAAATTGGTGTTTCCATCCATAAAAATCCTTTGAGCATACTTGTTGCGCGATCTCAAGAGCTTCACTAAAATTTATTCAGGCATATTGCTCAAAACTTCGTACATACCTAAATAAAAATTAGCAATTTGAGAACTAGAATGTCAACTGCTTTTACGATTCAAACAAATATGTCGAAGTTTATAATTTAGTTTTCAAAAGAACAATGTCAAGCAAGTGGATGAACTTATCCTTATGCCCTACCCTTTCACACCAGGAGCTTCCAACAGTTCAAAAAACTGATCCAACTTAGGCGTAATGACAATTTCTGTTCGACGGTTGAGACTACGACCATCTTCGGAAGAATTTTCTGCTTTGGGGACATATTCTGCTCTACCCGCTGCGGTCAGGCGTTCGGGAGATAGATAGTGTTCTTCGGTCAATACTCGAACGATGGAAGTTGCTCTTTTCACGCTCAAATCCCAATTGTCTTTCACACAGGAATTACCGATCGGCACATCATCCGTATGTCCTTCTACCAAGATATTCAAGTCCCGATGATCATTCATAATATTCGCTAATTTTCCAAGTACTTCTTTTGCCCTGTTGGTTACGGTGGAACTACCCGAACGGAACAATAAATTATCCGAAAGTGACACGTAGACCACACCACCCTTCACTTCTACTTGCACATCCTCGTCATTGATGTCGCTGAGGGAGCGTTTAATATTCATCACCAAAGCTAGATTCAGAGAATCCTTAGACTGTATTTTGGTCGTCAAATCTTCGATAAAGCTGTATTGCTGATTGATATTTTCCAGCGATTCTCTAATACTTGTCGCACCCTCTTTGCTGACCAGCGAAATATCTTCCATGCGATCTAGTAAACTCCCATTCATCGCTTGCAAATGCGCTACTTGTTTTTCCAACTGCTCAATTTGCTGTCCCTTCATTACCATTTCGCTTTCCATTTCCTGAATTTTGCTTTTGCCACAAGAAGCCAGCAGTAACATACCAAGGATAAAGGCTATAAAAGTTGATTTAGTCATAACTATTTTTTTGTATAAAATTTCGACCTGTTATAGAGTATTAGTATTGGGTTATGCCTGCAAAATAAAGAGAGTCTCGGCAAAGATGCAGCCTAGAATGATTGAATCTATCGTTTCGCAGCGTGAAAGGTGAAGTTCAATGCGTGGATTGTAGAAAGTGGTTAATAGCAGGACTACTGGATGTGTTTATCTGAAGTGTAGAAGTAGTTAGCAATTGGGGTGGCCCTTTTGGACAGAAATGATGTTGTTTTTGATGGTTTTTGGAAAAAGTCATCAAAAGCAACATCATTTCTGTCCGAAAGAAACCCTTGAAAACAAAATGAAAAATTTCATTTTTCATTTTGTTTTCAATAAAGAATGTCAAGTGAGTAGATAAACATGTCGAAAAATAGCTGATAATTCGTGTTTCCGTCCATGAAAAACCTTTGAGCATGCTTGTTGCGCGATCTCAGAAAAGTTGCTGTGCGATACTAACTACTAGGCATTCACCCCCCCAAACATACTCTCCATGGCTTCGTAGATGCGATCTGCTAGGGTATTCCAAGCGTTTTCGGTAGCCTCGTCCCACTCTATATCGTAGGTTTTTACCGCTTCCAACAGCACCCTAAGGAATTCATCGTATTCCATCAAAGTAAAATCGGGATGTTGGACTTGGAAAATGCTGGCGGAGGCTTCGAGTACGGCTAGCGTATCTTCGAGATTAGCAATAGATTTGAATAGATATTCGATGGCATAGTGCAATCGTATGTTGCGGTTTTCATCTGCTTGCACAGAAGCCCTATTGGGTAAGGCTTCCCCCAGCTTTTTATAAAATATATCCAAAAAGTCTTTTTGGTCGTAAATGCAGTTTTGGTAGCTTCGATAAGCGATCAGCAAAACTTCGTCTTCCTTTTTCTCCCGTTCTTCTTCTAAATCCAGATTGAGACTTTGCAATTCCTCAATCAGTTCATCCATATTTTCGTAACGCTTATTTTGCTCTTGGTGCAACAGGCGCGCCAGTATATTGACCAAACGATCACCCAGTGCCTTGGTTTTTTCTTCTCCAAGTTGGAAAAAGCTGAGTCTCAAAAATATGCTTGTACTGAAATCCTTTAGCTGTAAAATCGTCCCCGCAAGGTCGAAACGATCCCGATAAATACCCATCAATTCATTACCATCGAACAGGCTTTCGCGCGTAATCATTAAAAAGAAAATCAACCCTAAGGAATATTGATTGGCACTAAAATCAAGCTGCTTCTTCGTGGGTCGCCCCAATTGCTGCAGTTGTTCAGGACTGGCATATTTGATGGTATCCTCCAATTGTCGCCAAGTGATACTCGATTTATCGTACAGAAAAATATTCATCGGAAGGACATGTGTATTGGACTTGATGTCGAGGATGATATTACTGGGCGATAGATCGTCGTGAAAAATCCGATTTTGATGCAATGCTCGTAAGCCTCTGGCAATGGCGATGATGGATTGCAGTACTTGTGGTAAGGATAATTTCACCCCAGATTTCAAGAGTTTGAAGACATTGATGCCATCAATATAATCTCGAATGATGTAGCGAGGATAGGTAGCCGAAAAATCTTGGATACTAACGAAAGGTGCGCGCGCATCGTAGAAAAAATTCAATAGCTTTTGGCTGTATTCTGAAGAATCTTGCTTGAAAATCTGCACAACGTAGAAACGATCTTGTACGGGCGAATTGCTTTTTCTGGCTTTGTAGAAGGTATTCGTCATACCCGTATCAATCTCATTGACAATGATATACTCCTTGTCGTAGAGAGCGGCTTGTAGCTGTTTTCGAAAAGGCATCGGCATCAGCGGCGCAGTGGTCTGTTCTACCCCGGTGCTAACATTGGCAGTAGTTTCCAGCTCTGCTACGAAATCTAGTATGGCTTTGGTAATCCTACTGATTTCGATGTTGTACTGATCGTAATCAATTAAGTTTTGATTTTTATCTTTATTGACTTGGCTGAATCTTCTTTTTAGGCTGACCAAATCATTTTTCAATAATTCGATGTCCTCGAAATAGTCATCCATGTAGCGAAAAGCTTCTTCGATATTACTGTCCGCAATGTGTTTAATGACGGGTTTTATATCCATGCGTGTGCTTATTTGTGGGTTTAGTGTTGTTAGCTGTCAGATGAAGTTAGACCAACAAATATAATAGTATTGAATATGTGATGCAATAGTAATGCGGATTGGCGGACTTTTTCGTTATTTTAAGATAGATTTAATTCGCGTTACTTACCATTTACAATTCCTCCAAAAATCGCTCTACGCGATCTTCGATCCCTGCTGTTGCGTAGGCTTTCAATTGCCCATGGCCGTCGTCGTAGATGAAGTAAGCCTCTAGTCCTAACTTGTTTACCAGTTGCTTTGCCTTTTCAAAACCCAACACCATACAAGCCGTCGCATAAGCATCGGCGTAGATGCACGCTTGTGTGATAATAGATACACTTAGCAGATCGCTAGGTGCTGGCAGACCTGTCTTTGGATCAATGGTATGGCTATAAGTTTTGCCATCGACGACGTAGTAGTTTCTGTAGTTACCAGAAGTAGCAATTGCTTCATCTTCCATACTGACTGCTGCAAAAATTTCGTTGACTTCACTATCTGCCCTCGGTACACTTACACCCATGCGCCAAGTTTTGCCTTTCGGATTTTTCCCAGCGGTGCGTCCTTCTCCTCCAATTTCCACCATATAATTTTCCACCCCTTTTGTACGCAGAAAACGAGCTACTTCGTCTATGAAATATCCTTTTGCCGAGGCACTAAAATCGAGTTGCACGCCTGGATTTGATTTACGAATCGCATTTGCTTCCATTATTACGTTTTCCATACCAACAAACTGCAAGAGCGAATCAATCTTAGCCTGATCTGCTTCGCTGACAGCTTCTTTGCCCGTGTAGCCAAATCCCCAATAATTGACCAGCGGCATGACCGTAGGATCGAAGGCATTTTTAGATGCTTTGGCACAAGCTATGGCGACATCGATATTCTCAGAAAAATGAGGAAAACGGTCTATATTTTCTATACCATCAGCGGATTGATTGAAGATGGAAATGGCTGAAGTTGGGACATAAGTGGAAAGCTCATTATTGATAGCTTGCATGAGTGAATCTATGGCAGTTTGATGATCCTGTTCCGAAGCATAGGTGATGTTGTAGGTGATGACGCCCATGGTTTTCCCACTTATCTTTTGGTAGATTGGCTGCTCCGTAGAAGTAGTTGTCCGGCAAGCCACGATGATAAACAGAAAAATAACTAAGCTTTTGCTCATGGTAGATGATTTTGATGATTGATTTGTGACTACTTTTCGCGATAATGCACATATTTTCTTACCTTTGATTATCAACAAGACAGATGTCCTAGGGTTTTGTGCCTTATCCTTCTAACGGAAAGAATTTCATGCCACTGCTATTTCGTTTATGAATATACGAATCTAGGTTTAACAAGTTTTTAAAACCTAGTTAGTCTGAATAAAGTGAACAAAACAAGGTTTCTTACTTTATGGTTGCTTTATTTGAATTTTTTGCAACTATTTAGAGAAATAAATGTCACAAAATAGTAGTATATTTATACTGATATTTAGCGTAACACGATATAGAAACTAGCACTCAATCACACATCCATTAAAATATTTTAGCTTACAGTCTGCGGCTCCACCACACGAGTAAACTCGCTGAAAAGCACTAAGGAACGTTCATTGATGTCTCGTTCCATATCATTAACACACTAGGAGATAAATGAAAAATTTAATAGAAATTTCCAAGATTGTTACAAAAAAGAAAATTCGTAAAATTGAAATTTTTGACGATCATTACTTAGAAAACAAAAGCAGTAAGTTCAATGAATTCTACGAAGCTTTGATGCAAGGTAAATTCAAGACCGACCGCGACGCTGCTGAGTTTCTCTACGATTCCACCCCCAAAGATGATAAATACCGTCAACTCAAATCTCGTTTTCGAAAGCGACTCCTAAACACGCTCTTCTTTTTAGATGTCAACCGTCCCGCTGCCTCCAATTATGATCGCGCTTACTATTCCTGCAACAAAGACTGGACATTGGTCAAAATACTAGTGGACAATGATGCGGACTATACTGCTGGCTCGCTTGCTAGACAAATATTGACGACTGCGCTAAAGTTCAAATTTGCAGACATCATCGTAAACTGCTGCCGAATTCTGCGAGCCTATGCCGCTGAAGAAGGAGACGACAAAAGTTTTGAGGAATACGATCAGCACATCAAGCAGTACACCAATATATTGGATGCCGAAATCAGATCGGAAGAGCTTTACCAACGGGTCATCCTGAACTACTACAAACCACCTTCCAAGCGCACTAATTTATCCGAAAAAATAGACACTTATTGCGAAGCATTGGATGGATTGGCGAAGCTGTACGACTCTCCTGTCATTCTTTACAACAAATATTTGATGTGGGCATTTCGACACGAGATGTTACACGAATTTGATAAAATGCTGAAAGTTTGTGAAGAAGCGGAAACCTATGTACAGAACAATCCCATCTATTACCAAGCAGATAAAATTGCGTCCATCTATTTGAAAAAATTAGCTGCTTATCTACATCTAAAAGATGAAAAAGGGCTAGCCGTAACGAACCAGCAATTGGTGGCTTTTCCAAGGGGCAGCGATCATTGGTATCGTTTCAGCGAGTATCTATTCTTGCTAGCAATGCATATTAAAAACTACGACAAAGCCAACGAAATTTATACAGATGTCACCTCTTTTGCTAGATTCAAGAAAGCAGATCAAGGTATTCAAAAGAAATGGTCTGTCTTCAACTTTTATCTATCCTACGTGAAAAAATACTTGCATACGGATAAAGAAGGAGAACCGATCGTGAAGAGTACATTGAGGGTTAATAAATTTATGGAAGAGGCCGCTTTGTATCCAAAAACAGAGCGCATCTTGATGGTGCATCACATCATTGTACAGATATTATTTTTGATGGAGGAGAATCGTTTTTCAAAAGCTAGAAAGCTCATCTTACAGCTCAAAGGACACATCAATCGCCAGTTGAGAAAGGAAGAATATTTCAGAACCATTCAGTTCATCCGACTATTGCAGCAGCTACAAAAAGCCAATTTTGAGGTATCTTCGCTTAGCAATACAGAAAAATATCTGCTTCGGATCAGGGAAGAAGAGCCATTTTTCTACCGTGGATTACTTATGGAAATTGAAATTATTCCTTACGAAAATATCTGGGAAATTATTTTGGAGCGACTCAGTAGTAAGTAGCGGCTGAGTAATAGATATGTATATTCTTTTTTGTGAATGGAATAAAAATACTGTTGGCTTAGGGAGAGAATCTGATCTATGGAGCCTTTTAGTTATTCAACAAATTACCAAATCTTTGATTAAACCCATAAATTCCCTGCAAACCACCAGTATGTACCAATAAAATGGTCTGATTCGGTGGAAAAAAGTCTTTTGCCATGAGGTCGAATATGCAGTAGAAGAGCTTGCCTGTATAAATCGGGTCTAGCGGAATTTGGTGTTTGGCTTTAAAGTCGTTGATGAAGGTAATGAGTTCAGGTTTGAATTTAGCGTAGCCGCCAAAGTGATAATCATTGATAATTTGCCAATTCTTAGTCGTTTGATCTGGGAGTAGCTGCCAAACGACTTCCGTCAGAAAATTGCCTTTTAATGCTGATACACCAATGGCGTGCGATCTCCCCCCTAGCCCACTGACAATGCCTGCTAAAGTGCCGCCCGTGCCACAGCAAGTACAAATGTAATCTGGCAAGTAACCGTCCATTTGTACTTCTATTTCTGCCACCAATTCCGCACAACCTTTCAGGGCTAAAGTATTGGTACCGCCTTCTGGTAAAAAGTAAAAATCTTCCTGCACTAGCGTCTTTGCCAATGCTAGACGGTCGGGTGTCCGAAAAGCGGTGCGTGACACATAGTGCAGTTGCATACCGTGATCTTGGGCTAACTGCAGTGTGTAGTTCAAAGGAGCATGTGCTTCTCCGCGAATGATACCAATGGTCTTGAACTGAAAGGCTTGACCTGCTACGGCAGTCGCAGCAATATGATTGGAAAATGCTCCTCCGAAGGTAAGCAAAGTGTGGTGTTCTTTTTGAGCGGCTAGCAGATTGTATTTGAGCTTACGCCATTTATTGCCAGACACAAAGGGGTGGATTTCGTCATCCCGCTTAACGAAAACGCTCAGGGCTTTTTCCTCAAAAAGTGGATGTGTCAGTTCCTGAATGGGACTTGGTAGTATGAAATTGCTATTCATTGCCAAATCACGCGCTTTCCTCTGTGCAAATATCGCTTGATGTTGAGCCAAAAAGCGACGAAGAGATAAAAAATGATAGGTGATCCCAAGGTGATGAAAGAAATGTAAATGAAATGAATGCGCA
>JBCDKV010000035.1:0-14541 GCA_038746215.1 Bacteroidota bacterium
CAGCTATACCCAAGTCCTCTTGGTACGTCTCTAAATCAAAAGGTGCTTTGTTCATTTCCGTTCGCTCCGATGTGCTGATGACCTCTACCTCATCGTAGAAACCTGGAATAGTGATGTGGTTGTTTTCATCTTTCAAGGCAGCGATCATTTCGCAGAGCACATTCACTGGATTGGCAACCGCACCGCCGTAGACGCCAGAGTGCAAGTCTTTGTTGGGTCCAGTCACTTCGACTTCTACGTAGCTCAATCCACGTAAGCCCACGGTGATAGATGGTACATCATTGGCAATGATAGAAGTATCAGAAATCAGGATGACATCGCATGCTAGC
Source organism: Bacteroidota bacterium (assembly GCA_038746215.1). Classification (GTDB taxonomy): domain Bacteria; phylum Bacteroidota; class Bacteroidia; order Chitinophagales; family Saprospiraceae; genus JAAUTG01. Next base: position 330 of record JBCDKV010000035.1, read on the forward strand.
ATCGCTTTGTGTGCTTCGCAGAAAATGCCTAAATTATCCGAGCCTACTTCTTCTTCTCCTTCGATCATAAACTTCACATTGCAAGGCAAAGCATCACTGGCTAGCATGGCTTCGAAGGCTTTGACGTGCATATAGAATTGTCCTTTATCATCTGCTGAACCTCTAGCAAAAATAGCACCTTCGGGATGCACGGCTGTTTTGCGGATATTGGGTTCAAAGGCTGGCGTATCCCACAAATCCAAAGGATCGGGTGGTTGCACGTCGTAGTGTCCATAGACCAAAACGGTCGGTAGGTGTTCCGCAATTATTTTTTCTCCATAAACTATGGGATGTCCTTCGGTTTCAAATAGTTGTGCTTGATCTGCACCTGCTGATTGCAAGCTGGCTAGCACAAATTCGGCTGCTTTTCTCACATCGCCCGCATAGGCAGAGTCTGCACTGACCGATGGGATGCGGAGTAAATCCATTAATTCTTCGAGAAAGCGATCTTTATTTGTTTTTATATAGTTTTGTACTTGCTGCATAATATATGGCTTATATTTTTTGATGAAGGTCTTAGAGCTTGTTTGGACTGGGATTGAACTGTAAATCAATAGTTTGCGGTTCTGACGAAGAAAATAATAGTGACTTTCGCGCGATAAACGAGCGATTATTTTCAAAGTCAGGTTCGTAAAATATTAGTTTACAGGAAGATAGTACTCCAAACATGCTCTTAATGTTGCTCGAATGTTCAGAAGGGTACACACTTTTGAGATTTTGTTAGGTCGCATCCAAAAAACCTTATCAGGTTGGTTTTTTGGATGCTCCAAGGGGTTCTTAAGGGTGAAAAGTATCAAAAATCAACAGTTTTTGATGCTTTTCACCCTTAAAATCCCTCTAGCAGAAAGTTTTTCATCTTAGAAAAAAACTTTCTGCGGCTTTTGGAGACGAAATCTTCATTTTTTGAACTGTGTATCCTTTTGAACTCGAATGCAAAAAACTGATTTTTCTTCAAGAAATCAATAAGGAATGCGAAAAAAGAACAGCGTTTATTGATTTGCCGTACGCCATTTATTACAAACGACATAAATAGCTTATCCATTTCTTCATTCCATGCACGAGATATAAAATAGCTGACTTATGATTCAAAAAGATTACATAGAGCGCATGACGCAACAAGTTGCTAAAGTGCTAGCTCGATTGATTGGTAAGGACTGGGAACAAACCTTGCTTGTTTTGGAACAGGTCTATAATGATTGGCTACCCATCAAGCGCACTGATCTTATCCAAAACCACCCGAACACCTGCTGGATTGGTTGGTATTAGAGAAAGGATTGAGCATTGATGAATTGGAAGCCATTGCTAGTTTGTTGCATACAGAAGCAGAGCACATGGATCGTTTGGCACAAAGGGAAGCAGCCTTGGATCGTTTTAAGAAGGCTTTGCATTTATTAGAATATGTGGATGGACAAGCTGATATTTATTCTTTTGAACGTACGCATCGTATTGACAATATTCGTGGTGTTTTGGATCAGTTTTATACTTAAAACAGCTAAGAATTATAACTTTTGACGGTAGCTTTTATCCTTATTTTCTACTTATAAACTGCTCAAATATCCAGATATACTTACAGTTTCAAAGCAAAAACTAAGAATAAAATCTTCTCCTCAAAAAATACAATTCTCAACTGTTTTAAGCATAGAGCTTTTTGGTAGGATACCATTTTAAGGGCGGAAACGCCTACTGCTCGGTAAGTCCCAAGGATTGCCGAGCAGCTAATAATAGTAGGCTCGGCAATCCTAATGGCTTACCGATCCAATGCATTCAAATCCCATCAAGTGCTTAGTTGTAAAGAAAGACAAAGAGAATTTGCAACCTTTACCGAATGTTTCTAATTTGCTGTTTTAAGTGAAAGACCCATTTTATGAAAGAAAAATTTCTACTCGTCCTATGCTTATTTTGCTTTTGGAGCTTTGTTCAAGCACAAAGTGCGCAGCTTCGATTTGTCCCTAGTACCACGGATACGAGCGTGCAAGTGAACGCAGTAAGTATTTTTCAGGATGTCAAAATATCAGGCTATCTCGAAAATCGGACGAATAAAACGCTGAGTGTCAGATGGGAACGTAATCCCATTCGCGTTCCTTTTACTTGGAGTACGCAAATCCACGATGCGAATAATAATTATGCCGACTTCGTAGATTCCAATGTTGATAAAGATATTTACCTGAACGAACCACTCCTCATTCCACCTCGATCTAAAACTAAGCTAGATGTTATATTTAGCCCCAACGGAAAAACAGGAAGCGCAATATTGGGTATGGAGTTCTATCTGACCGCATCGCCAGAAGTCATCATCAGTAGTGAAGAAATAAGTATAGCGGTAGAGCGAAAGACTGCGGCTACCCAAAAGAAGTCAAGTCTCTATCCTAATCCTTCGGGTAGTATCTTACAACTCGCCAATACGCAAGACGTTAAGAGAATGATTGTTTACAATATGGTTGGAAGAGCCGTAAAGGATTTTGAAGTCGAAAGCGAGACCGATTATGACATCGGTAATCTTCCAAATGGTATTTACCTCGTCGGTTTATTTGATGAAAAAGGTAATATCATAAAGACGGTTCGGGTGAGTAAGCGTGGGGCTCGTCCGTAAATACCTTCTAAACTCAGGAGCTTTATAGGACTTGTTTTCAGTGTTGCTCAAAGCTTCACAAACTTATTGATTACATAATTTCCTGCTTGCAATTCTATCTTTAAAATATATACGCCTTTGGGTAAGTGACGCACATCTAAGGGATTACCAGTAGTATATTGCGTGGGTATCAATTTGCCATTGATGTTGAATATTTGCAGTCGATTGATGATTTGATTATGGGTTGCTAAATTCAAAAAATCAGTAGTCGGATTTGGTGTGATTTTCGTTTCTGATGGTATCGTTTTTTTCGTATTCACAGGAAGATTGAGTGAATAGGTGTGCGTGTAAGCGGAAGGACAACTAGCAGCAGCGTACATGCGAAAAGAAGCAGTGGGTTCTGATAATTGTGATTTGGAGCAGCGATACGAATTAGTATTGGCTGCTAATTCCGCAAATTTGTTGAAAGTGACGCCATCGTAAGCAATTTCAATGACGTATCCAGTTTCGTTATCTGCAATATCTAGCCATGAAATTAGTATGTCATCATCTATTTGTTCTAGCTTGAAACGAGCAGGTGCATCAACGGCAACATCGCTGTTTAGTCGGTCACTAAGTTGGGTTTCATAGAGGGAACGGATCGTCGGATTAGTGCCTGATCCTTCAATATAACCCGTTGGATGATTGAATGGACCAACACCCGTCACCCGCCCTTTACAAGCAATGGCATAGTTTTGTCGATTTGGAGGACGCTGTATGACACAAGCATTGCTAGCAGGCATATCGACATGCCAAGCAACACTATGCGTAGCTGCCCATCCGTGTCCTGTACCGAAACTTCCTCGACAGAACAGCGCGAGTAAGCGATACTCATTAGGTTCAATAAAGCTAATGTTGTCAAAAAGCAGCGCCTGACTCCACCTGCGATGTCCTTCGCTAGCACTATAATCTTTGGTACTCTCGCAATTATGCCAAACGATCCCACTTGCGCTACTAGTCCCATTACTCACGAAGGAATGCCTACCTTCTGATGCAGTACAGCCCGTAAAGAGTATGTTGTTACTCTTTTGGCTAACATTAAAATTGTAACGCCTTGCTCCCGTGATTAAAGAATGTGGTTCTAATCCATTACAATTCTTTACTGTGACCCGATCCGCTACTGTCATATCAACTGCTGCGTAAATAAAATGGAAGGCCGTCACATCAGATACCCAACAGTCTTTTACTCCTCGAAGAAAAATAGCAGTTCTGACGTGATCTTCGGTCAGTTCTCCATTTGTCGAAATGTTGATGCTCAAATTTTCAATGCCAATATTGGTCTTAATATCAGTTTCGGCTAATCGATAAATTTCAGCAGTAGACAGGTTGCGATCTAAGTGATCGTAGATGGGAACATCCAGTGTCAGTTTACCATTGGTTAAGTTAACGGCAGTGATGGTCCGTTTGTAAAAAATATCGATTTGTCCTGCACGCCAAGGATCGTCGCCAGCCGTAGCACCATAATCAACACTCGCTAGCCAAGCATCGGTACTAGGGTGAAAAATGATCACATCATCCCCAATGTTATAAAGTTCAGGCCTATCGACTGCAATGGTTCTGGCACCAACTGGTATAAAGGAACTCGTTATCTGAGCGGTAGAACCTGCGACTCGATCAGTCCAATCGGCATTTCTGAGTCCGCCTACTTCGATGAGATTCCTTTGATTTGGTGTATTCCCGACGCCTGTCAGTATCGTATTGTTCGCCACATTTTCCCCATTGCCTACGCCCTTGAGTACTATACCAGAGGCTTGTATTCTTACTGTTCCGTGTATTTCATAATTACCTGCTTCCAGTAAAATTGCCCCTCGAATGCCAGCAGCATTGGGCGTTAAATTAGCAACGGAATCAATAATCTGCTGAAGATAAGCGGTATTGTCTCCTGCAATAGGCTTTACGCTAACAAGCGTGGGAACTTCAGGAATCGCTTCATTCCCATTTTTGTAGCCAGCATAGCTAAAATCTACGATTCTATTATCATTTTGATCCATGACATACCGCAGACAGCCCGCTTGATCTTCAAAGACAAGGGCAGAGGGCTGCTGCGCACAAGAGAAATGAAAGCATACCAATAAAAGACCAACTAGAGAGAGTGTTGTACGCAAATACATAAACCAAAGATTTATAACTAGGACTGTACGAAGTCTGATTTTCCTTAACTTTTTACTTGAAACCAGTCTGAGTCAATGCAAGAAAATCGCGCAACAAGTATGCTCAATTAGTCTCTTCGGACGGAAACACAAATTTTTCTAAAAAAATTTGTGTTTCCGTCCATAAAAAACCTTTGGGCATACTTGTTGCGCGATCTCAAGGGATTGACCAAGGCCTATTTCAAGCGTTACTAAAAACTTCGTACACGACTGATTTATAACCGCTGGAGCTGAGTGAGTAATACTATTTCATCCTTTTTAACTCAATAAAATCCATGTCCGTGAAGTCTTGATTTTCACCTGCCATTGCCCAAATAAAAGCGTAATTCATCGTACCTGCACCAGCGTGAATAGACCAAGGTGGGGAAATGATGGCTTGCTCATTTTGTACCCATAGGTGTCTGGTTTCTTGTGGCTGTCCCATGAAGTGCATGACCCCCTGATTTTCAGATACATCGAAATAGCAATAGATTTCGCTACGACGGTCGTGGGTATGTGCGGGCATCGTATTCCAAACGCTGCCTTCTTCCAGCACGGTCAAGCCCATCACCACTTGGCAGCTTGCAATGCCTTCGGGATGAATGTACTTGAAAATTGTTCGATGGTTGGACGTTTGACTCGATCCCAATACCACGGGCGCAGCCTGTTCTTTGGTGTATAGTGTATTGGGAAACTGTCGATGCGCGGGTGCAGAAAATAGGTAAAATTTGGCTGGACTTGCTTCGCTCGATTGGAAGCTTACTTTTTCTGTTCCTTTTCCTAAATACAAACTACTCAATCGCTCTAAAGTGTAAGTCGTCCCATCTGCTTCGATTGTTCCTGTTCCGCCAATATTGATGATACCCACTTCTCTTCGTTCCAAAAAGTAAGCACTTCTCAGCGTATCGTAATTGGCTAATTCAATCGCTGCTTCCGTGGGTACAACACCTCCAACTACCATTCGGTCGTAGTGGCTGTACACAAATGTTGCTTCACCAGCTTGAAACAAGTTTTCAATGAGGAAATCAGCTCGAAGTTCTTGGGTATTCATGCGTTCAACTTCTCTTGGAGAAGCTTCGTATCGTTGTGTCATAGGTTGTTTTTAATTAATGATGTGAAAAAGAGGCGAAATTTTATTCTTTAATTTCTAGCTTAGCGGGGATTTACTAAATCCTTTATTGATCTATTTATACTCCGTTCGGGATAAAAAAGTGCATTTTACGCTGTTGACATTTTTAAGCACAAACTATTGCGTGTACTTTCAAATTTGGCGGCATCGAGCCTGCCAAATTTGATCAAGGTTTTTTAAGGACAAAGAAGCGATTCTCGCTTCTTTGTCCTTAAAAAACCTTGATTCGCTGAGGAGGTGTCGATCTCCTCCTCAGTGAAAACTTACCCCTACATTTAGCGGTAAATGATATGAACAAAACCTATCTTTTTTCAAAAATGAAAGCACTTTTTTACCCCGTTTGCAGTATAACTGCCATACATTGGTATTGACCGTAATCAACAATTCAACAAGAAAGAAAACATACTTTTTTATCTCAAATGACGTATATCAATACACAAAATCTTTTTGCTCGTTATTCGCATTAATCACAAGCCAAATAAACGGGGTAGCCACAATGCCGTTCCTTCAAAAAAGGTGATGAGAAATAATACCACTACCATAGCAATCAGAAATGGCAGCAGTGGTTTGATGACTTCTGAAACCGATATTTTGGCGACGCCTGCCCCTACGAACAGAATAGTGCCGACGGGCGGCGTACACAATCCAATGCAAAGATTGAGTACCATGACGATACCAAAATGAACGGGGTGCATTCCCAGTTCGGTCACAACGGGTAAAAAGATAGGCGTAAAAATTAGAACGGCTGGTGTAATGTCCATGAAAGTACCTACGATCAGTAAAGTGATATTGATGAGTAGGAAGATAAGGAAAGGATTGCTCACGGTTTCCGTCAAAAAGCCCGTCATCAGTTGTGGAATACTTTCAAAAGAAAACAGCCATGACATAGCCATAGAAGTACAAATCAAGAACATAACAATAGCCGTGGTCTTAGCACTATTGAGTAGGATTTTTGGGATGTCTTTTATAGTGATGGTACGATAACTGAACCCTAAAACTAGGGCGTAAAAAACTGCAACTGCTGCTGCTTCGGTGGCGGTGAAAATGCCCCATACAATGCCACCGACGATGATAATGAGCATCAGGAGGCTAAAGAATGCTCTTCTGAAATCCGCAAATAGCTTTCCTATTTTTACCCGCTCGCCTTTTTTGAATTGATGCTTTCGAGCAACGTAAGCCGCCACCAACATCAATGCTAAGCCGACCAGTATGCCTGGTAAATAGCCTGCCACAAACAAGGAGGCAACCGAAGCCGCCCCGCCACTTGCCAGTGCAAAAACAATCAGTACATTGCTCGGTGGTATTAAGAGTCCTGTCGTAGAAGAAGTGATATTGAGCGAAGCACTGAACGGTCTCGGTAAACCTTCGTTTTCCATGCGGTCGGTCATGACGCTCCCGATAGCAGATGCGGCAGCTACGGCAGAACCAGAAATGGCACCAAACAACATCGCAGCCAAAATATTGACGTAAGCCAAACCACCTGGTAAACTACCCACTAAAGATTTAGCAAAATTGATGAGCCGATTAGCAATGCCACCTCGATTCATGAGTTCGCCTGCCAGTACGAAAAAAGGTATGGCAAGCAGCGCAAAACTATCAATACCCGTGGTCATTCTTTGCGCAATCGTCGTGATGCTCGGCAGAAAAGCGATATTTAGAACAATGGTCATCGTAGTCGCAATGCCGATGCTATAGGCAACTGGAACGCCATAAGCTAGTAGGGCAAAGAAGCTGAAAAATAGCAGGAGTATGCTGATGAGTTCTATGGACATAAGTAGCTTCTTTTATTTGTTGTATTGAATGAGATTGTGAATACCGTAAAATAGAATCAGGATGCCGCTGATGGGTACGATGGCATAGACATAGCCCAAGGGGATGCGCATGGCAGGGGAGACTTGCCCAAGATAAAGGGTGGTGTAGACTAGATTTCCACCTCCAATTACCATGACCACTAGCGCAAACACCAGCATGAAAATTTCGATGACCTGCATACGTTTTTTTCGTTTTTCAGGACTTAGTTTTTTGAGCCAAAAATCCATAGCTAGATGCTCTTTTTGCCCATTCAAATAAGCTGCCCCGAGGATGGCTAGCCAGATCAATGCAAAGCGTGCAAATTCTTCGGTGAAAGAAAAAGACTGTCCCAGCACATATCGAGCAAACACTTGCCACAATACATCTATGACCAGCAAAGCAAAAATGGAGATAAGGATGAATTCGATGATTCGGTTGATGTTTTCGTATGTTTTTGTCATGGCTTAGAATGATTGTATTTGTTCCACCAAAGCGCTCATTTTAGGGTCTTGTTTGAAGGCTTCTAAAACTGCTTTAGATTTTTCCGCAAAAAGGGATTTCTCAGGTCTGAATACTTCAATTTTGGCGGCGGCTATTTTTTCCATACACTCCGTTACGTTTTCGTTCCAGAATCTTTTTTGTGCTGCCACGGAAACCTTAGCGGCGGCTCTCATCCAAGTTTGTTCCTCTTCGGTGAGCGTATCCCAATATTTTGTCCCAATGACCAGCACATCAGGTATCAAGCTGTGTTCGTCCAGAGTGTAATATTTGCACACTTCGTAATGTCCAGAAGTGATGAAAGAAGGAGGATTGTTTTCTGCTCCATCGACTACGCCCTGTTGCAGTGCTGTGTAAAGTTCACCGTATGCCATTGGTGTTGCTGAACCACCCATTTCATTGACCATATCTACGGACATCTTGTGGTTCATCACCCTAATTTTCAAGCCTTTCAGGTCTTCGGGCGTTTTAATTTGCTGGTCTTTGGTATAAAAACTTCGACTACCAGCATCGTAGAAGCAGAGTCCTCTCAGTAGGTATTCACTGCCTGCGGCTAAGATGCTTTCTCCAATTTCACCTTCTAATACGCGGAACAAGTGCGCTTTGTCTCGAAATAAATAAGGGACACCCATCACTTCGTACTCTGGTGCGAAATTGGACATGGTGGCCGCGCTTACTTTCGTCATAGCAATGCTTCCAATTTGCAATAATTCCAGTACTTCTCGCTCCGTTCCTAACTGCGCATCCGGAAATATTTTTACCGTCAGTTGTCCTTCTGATTGCTTTGCTAGCTCGGCTGCAAACACTTCTATACCTTGATGCACAGGATGAGAGGTCGGCAATGTGTGTGCCAAATAAGCTACCTTTTGGGTATTTAATTGCTGGCAAGCCGATGTTAACGCCATTAGTGAAATGAACCAAATATATTTCCTCATAAATCTAAAATTCAAAGTAATTTCTCGCATTGTGATAGCAAATATTTGTCACCATTTTACCAAGCCACGGCAGATCGTGGGGCAGTTCTCCGTTTTCGACATCTTGTCCCAATAAATTGCAAAGGATTCTCCTGAAATATTCGTGCCGTGGGAAAGAAAGAAAGCTACGACTATCCGTCAGCATTCCAATGAAGCGACTCAACAGACCCATATTGGATAAGGTGTTGAGCTGCTTTTCCATGCCATCTTTTTGATCTAAAAACCACCATGCCGAACCCCACTGTACTTTTCCGACCGTGACGCCATCGTTGAAATTGCCCGCCATCGTTGCAAAAAGTTCATTATCGCTTGGATTTAGATTGTAAAGAATGGTCTTAGGTAGCTTTTGCTCCAAATCAAGCTGATTTAAGAAATAGGATAGCCCTTCCGCCTGCTTGTAGTCGCCAATACTATCTGCGCCTACATCTGCACCAATTTCCTGTAATAGGCGTTGGTTGTTATTCCGAATAGCACCCAAGTGCAGTTGCATCGTCCAATTCAAATCGTGATAGAGTTTCCCTAATTCATGCAGGGCTGCCATCTGAAATATAGCAGATTCTCTTTTGGTGATGACTTGCTTGGCTTTTCTCTTTTGAAGTATCTGATCTAAATTTGCTTCGCTAATATCCACTGCAAATAGCTGTGCCAAACCGTGATCGGAAAGTTTGCAGCCTAGTGCGTGAAAATACTTGATTCGATCTTCCAATGCCGCCATCAACTGAGCAAAGGAACTGATTGCTGAGCCTGTAATATCTTCTAAGCGTTCTAAAAAAGGTAGAAAGTCCTCCTGATCGACAACAATTAACTTGTCAGGGCGAAAAGTGGGTAGCATTTTTAAGGGACTATCTGACTGTTGTTCTTGTTGGTGAAATGCTAAACTATCCGTCGGATGATCGGTGGTACAAACCACTTCAACTTTCATTTTCTGTAGTAGTCCCTTGGTAGAATAGGCTTTGGAATGGAGTAGGGCGTTGGTTCGCTCAAAGATTTGCTGGGCAGTCGTTTCATTCAGCAAATCAGTAATGCCAAAGTAGCGTCGCAATTCCAAATGCGTCCAATGATACAAAGGATTGCGCATAGTATAGGGTACGGTTGCCGACCACTGCATAAATTTCTCTTCGTCGTTAGCATCTCCTGTAATATATTGTTCGCCTACGCCATTTGCACGCATGGCGCGCCATTTGTAGTGATCGCCTTTCAGCCAAATTGCTGTAATGCTGGGAAAGACTTTATTGTTAGCGATTTCATCTGGAGGCAAATGATTGTGATAATCTATGATTGGTAAGTCCGCAGCAAATTCGTGATAAAGCTGCTCGGCAACTGCATTTTGCAACAAGAAATTATCATCTAAAAAAGGCTTGCTCATAGGTTTTGTTCTTTGTTTGCACTAATGATTCCCCACTCTAAGCCCCTCAATTCTGCCAAGCCTCTCAATCGCCCAATGGCAGAATAGCCAGGATTGGTTTGCTTGTTCAAGTCGTCCAACATTTTGTGTCCATGATCGGGACGCATGGGAATGGATATGCCTTGTTTATTGCCAGCAATTAGCAAATTTTTCATCACCGCATACATATCCACATCGCCGTCTAGGTGGTTGGCTTCGTAAAAATTACCCGCTGCATCTCGTTTGGTGGCTCTAAGATGGATAAAATGGATGCGATCTCCAAATTGTGCTATCATCTTAGGCAGATCATTATCAGAACGAACCCCAAATGAACCCGTGCAAAAGCAGAGACCATTGTTAGTGGCGGGTACTTGCTCAAAAATGTAAGCTACATCCGAGGCAGTACTTAAAATCCGCGGCAAACCCAATAAGGGAAAGGGTGGATCATCGGGATGAATTGCCAATTTGACCTGATGTTGCGCAGCAGTTGGAACAATAGCTTTTAGGAAATTGACTAGATTGGCTCGCAAAGTAGTTGCATCTACCTGGCGATAGGTATCTAACATGGCTTGGAATTGCTGTAAATCCAATGTACCTTCTGTTGTTCCGCCTGGCAAACCTGCGATAATGTTGCGTGTTAGTTTAGTTTGGTCGGCTTGCGTCATATTGGAAAAATAAGAACTTGCCCTTTCTTGTTCTTCCAAACTATAATCTTCTGCTGCATTCGGACGCTTTAAAATGTGTAAATCAAAAGCGGCAAAAGCAGCCTTTTCAAAATACAAAGCGGTCGAACCATCTGGCATGGGATGTTCCAGTTCGGTACGCGACCAATCTAGGATGGGCATGAAGTTATAAGTCACAATCTTGATGCCACAAGTTGCTAGATTGACGATGGATTGTTTGTAATTTTCAATGTAGTGGAGGTAGTTTCCCGATGCTCTTTTGATGTCTTCGTGTACTGGAATACTCTCTACTACCGACCAAACCAAACCAGCCGCTTCGATGGTATCCTTTCGTTTTTGGATAGCGGCTACTGTCCAAACTTCCCCATTGGGGATATGATGCAGCGCAGTGACGATACCCGTCGCACCAGCTTGTTTGATGTCCGCCAAGCTCACTCCATCATGCGGCCCGTACCAACGCCATGTTTGTTCTAGTTGTTTCAACTTGTGATTCGTTTTTTATACGCCACTAAAAGCACTATATCCGCCATCGACTGGCACGACAATGCCCGTGACAAAAGAAGATTGATCATCGCAGAGCCAAAGTAATGTGCTCACTAAATCTTCTGGATTACCGAATCTTTTCATCGGTGTTTGGCTGATAATGGTTTCGCCTCTTTGGGTCAAAGTATCATCGTCATTTAATAATAGTGCGCGGTTTTGTTTGGCGATAAAAAAACCTGGCGCAATGGCATTCACTCGAATGCCGCTTCCATATTTTTGGGCTAATTCCACTGCCATCCATTGCGTAAAATTATTTATTGCTGCTTTGGAAGCCGAATAGCCGATTACTCGTGTCAGGGGTTGAAAAGACGCCATTGAAGAAATATTGATAATGCAGCCCTGTTTTTGTTCGACCATCGTCTTCGCAAATGCAATGGTTGGAATTACAGAACCCATTAAATTAAGATCACTGACTTTTCTAAATTGCTCCACCGAAATATCGAAAATAGATTGATCGGGCATAACAGTTGCACCACGCATATTACCACCTGCACAATTGACCAAAATATCCACTTTACCTGCGCTTTGAAGCACCACTTTTGCCGCATTTTCCACAGCAGCTTCATCCACCACATCGCACTGTACGGCATCTGCTTGATAACCCAATTCGGTAAATTCTGCTGCCACGGCTCGTGCTGCCGCCAAGTTTCTGCCTAGCAAAAAGACCTTTACGCCTTGTTCGGCTAATCCCTTTGCCATTGCTTTACCTAGTGTCCCGCTACCGCCCGTGATGACGGCTACTTTTTGATTCATTTTTATTTAGTTTTCCATCCAAAGAACGGGTTCCCAAATAGGATACGTCCTGATAATTTCTTCTGATTTTCGTTTTGGGCTTAGATTGTTCCACACTTTTAGCATGTTTTTATCTTCATAAGCCATTGCCGCAAACAAAAGACCTGGACTCTGAATCGGTAATTCTTCAAAATGCTGTACGTCAGGTGGTTTGATCCAGTTCGATTTATCTTGCATGTGCGGCAGCATGAACTCCCATGCTTTTTTAATACTTCCTTTCTCGCTTTCGTATTCCCAAAGATTATCTTTTTCTGTTGAAGCGATTTGGCAAAGTACAGCGTAGCCTTCTAAGTTGAAAAGTGTATAATTGTAGGGTTTTGTTCGAGCCAATTCTTCTGGGAAACTACCATCCTCTTCCATCTGAAGGGGCAATAGTTTTTTGAACTGCTGCCGTGCTACTTCCAACAAATCCATTCGATTCGTCAGGTGTGCAAAAGCTGCGACTTGTGCTGCCCACCAAGTGCTGTGGTTGTTGCCATGATCTTTTTCAGCTAAGCCGTATTCGTGCGTATTCATCCATACTACAAAGTCTTCAAACCACTTTTTGAGTCCAACTGCCTCCTCTTCTTTCAAATAGCCTAGCTCGATCAATACTTCGATAGCTTTTGCAATTTCAATCAAGTGAATGGTATCTATTAATCCAATTCCTCTGCCAGTTACTTTGCCTTTGATGGCTTGAGCATATAGTAAATTTGGATTCATGAGGGTCTGAGGATCAATAAAAAAGGCATTTAAATGCTTCATGGCGTGCTCAGCATACTTCTTATCTCCTGTGATTTTGTAGGCTGCCACCAATGCTGCTACCCATTGATTGAGGTTGCGCATGGCTTTTCGGTGTGCCGTAAAATTGTCGGGATTACTCTTGCCATCTCTTCTGATATACGGGCCGTCTGGATGTTCTGGATCGGGCCACCAATAGTCGCCTTCGGAGTAAAAATCATGGATACCTCCTGCACTTCTAGGGCAAGTAAATTGGGTGATTGGGACAGGTGCTTGTGCTAAAAATACGTTTGCTCTTTCAATCAGATCGGTCTCTGCAAAATCAATTTTTACTGTACTTGTAGGTGTCGATGCTGTTGAGTTAGCAGTAGGTGTCGTTGAATCATTGCAGGCAATGAATAGGAATGCTATACCATAAAAACAGATCAACATTTTTTCTATCATAACCTTTGGTATTTGCTAATTTAACTTTGTTTGCAGTTGATAATATCTGGACGGCGTCGTGAATACTACGCCCTCTTCTTTTAGAAAAGAGTCGTTCAAAAGCACTGATTATTTGAGCCCATATATTTATGTATATTAAAAACGGGGTAAAAAAGTGCTTGCATTTTTGAAAAAAGATAGGTTTTGTTCACATCATTTACCGCTAAATTTGAGGGTAAGTTTTCGCTGAGGAGGAGGTCGACACCTCCTCAGCGAATCAAGGTTTTTAAGGACAAAGACGCGAGAATCGCTTCTTTGTCCTTAAAAACCCTTGATCAAATTTGGCAGGCTCGATGCCGCCAAATCTGAAAGTACCCCTAACAGCTTGTATTTGGACATATCCAGAGAGCAAAATGCACTTTTTTATCCCAAACGGAGTATACTCCTTCTATCAACAATCCTTTACTTTCCTGCTTGTTCCACCAATTGCTTAACTCCG
>JBCDKV010000036.1:0-14472 GCA_038746215.1 Bacteroidota bacterium
CTCCAAAAAATAAGTTGAAATCTGTGTTTCCGTCCATAAAAACCCTTTGGGCATACTTGTTGAGCGATCTCAGGAGCTTTACTTTACTTCAAGCATTGACAAGAACTTCGTACACATCTAATTACAAATAAAAAATACATGATCCGCACACTAGTCACCGGAGCAAATGGGCAAGTTGGCAGCGAAATACGATACTTAGCCGCCGAATACCCAAAGTTCGACTTCATCTTTACGGACTACAAAGAATTGGATATTACGGACGAAGCCGCAGTGCTTAAATTTTTCTCCGCTCATCAAATAGACTATTGCATCAACTGTGCAGCTTATACTAAAGTGGACAAGGCTGAATTTGAAGTAGTGAATGCGCATAAAGTCAATGTGAAAGGCATAAAAAACTTAGCCGTCGCTTGTCAGCAATATCAAGTCCCACTGATTCATTTATCAAGCGACTATGTGTATCACAGCGATCAAAATACGCCACTGAAAGAAGATGATGCGACCGAACCCAAAAGTGTGTACGCTCGGACTAAACTGGAAGGAGAATTATTGGCGCAATCTATACATCCACGTTGTACGATCGTACGGACATCTTGGGTCTATTCCTCTTTTGGAAAAAACTTTGTGAAAACCATGTTGCGACTGGGGCAAGAACGCCAACAACTACAAGTGGTCTACGATCAAATCGGTGCGCCTACCTATGCCCGACCACTAGCAAAAGCTATCCTGAGTATGATTAAAAAGATAGCTGCGGCTAAGGTGTCCGCTTCCAAAGCATCGGGTATCTTTCATTACAGCAACGAAGGCGTCACGAGTTGGTACGATTTCGCAAGAGCGATTTTTGAATTAGAAGATATGAAGATTGATGTGCTGCCTATCGAGACAAAAGATTATCCCACGCCGGCTTTGCGACCGCATTTTAGCTTATTGGACAAGACCAAAATCAAAACGACTTTTAATATCGAAATTCCGCACTGGAGAGATAGTCTAAAGGCTTGTTTGCAGGCGTTGAAAGTAGAAGTATGAAGTGAGAAATGAGTCTGATTAGCGTGCATTATCTAAGAGCTTGTTTGGAGTTTAGTAATTGGCCTGCAAATGGCTATTTTTCTACTACTCAGCCTTATAAAATTGCTCATTTATCCAGATAAAATCACAATTTTCTGCCTTGATTAGCAAAAAAATAACTCATTTTCGACTCAAAGACCAAAATCCAAACAAGCTCTAATCAATAGTTAGGGCTTTACGAAGTCTCAGTTTTGCTAACATTTTACTTGGAAACAGACTAAGTCAATGTACGAAAATTGAGCAACAAGTACGCTCAATAATTCTCTTCGGACGGAAACACAAATTTTAACTTATTTTTTTCCAAAGAATAAGTTAAAATTTGTGTTTCCGTCCATAAAAATCTTTTAGGCATACTTGTTGCGCGATCTTAGGAGCTTTACTAAGACTTGTTCCGAATGTTGCTCAAAACTCGTACATGCCTAATTTTTATTTCACAAAAATCAGTAATTTGAGTGTCTTTTTCGAAGACCTAACCTTCCAAGCAGAAGCGGTTGAGCACTAGCCAAAAGCCAACTATCAGTCGCCTAATTCAAATAAGTTCTTCGCTGAATTAATGTCCATATAATCACTAGCAGTACTAGTCCCATACCAACGATGGCAGTCCATTGTACACTCGCTACGACTTCTGTATCACGAGCTCTCGCACTGTATATACCAAAACAAGCCCAGGCAATGACAACCGCGTAGAAAATATCTCCTCTGTTTTGACTTAGAAAAATACCCAGCCCTGCAGCAATCAAGATCACTACAATTGCCCACGCAGAAGGGTTTAGTCCACCGTTCCAATCCAAGCTAGTCAAGAGCGTAGAAACATTAGCAATCGTGGCGACGCTAATCCATCCTAGGTAGACACTAAATGGAAGGTGTACCAGCGATTTCTCCATGGAGTTGGTGGCTCGAACCCCAATTCCTAAGCGTAAATAAATCATTAGTAAGGAGGTTAGAATTAGGAGCATAATCAGCACGGATAGCCATAAAATTTCGTAGTGCCAAGCAAAAATCCAACTGCCGTTGGCGAGGCAAGAGACTATGAACCAAACACCAATGCGATCTACGAAGGAACGATCACCTGTTTGGAGTCGGAAAGAATCTATGATTTGATAGACGATGTAGATGCCCAACAGCAGATAGATGATGCCCCAAATAGCGAAGGTAAATCCTGCGGGCGTGAAAAGGGTATAATACTTATCAGAAATCTCACCCGTGGTCTGCCCGTTGAGTGGAATGGCATTGGATAGATAATTGACGACTATGGTCGCTAGAAAAGCAATCGCATTGATCGTAGCGAGTGTAATTCTCGTGTTTCTATTCATACTAGTCGGTTTGGTGATATTTTTTGAAGATAAAAACAAAGCTTTTACCGATGAATGTATAAACACTCACAGGCACAATAATGGATAAAATGCCTCAGACAACCAAATGACCAAGCAATTTAATATGGCAATCGTCAAAAGCTAGGTTCTGTTTATTCGTTGAATGGTTGATCTGTTCAGTATACAGATTCCCTTGATTCTACTTTTCTCAGTCAATGGTGCGAATAACTGGTAAAATACTCCATTTTGTAGCAGTAACAGCTTTTACTAAACTTTTGAAACTGAGTAAAGTGTTTGAAATCGCGCAACAAGTATGCCCAAAGGGTTTTGTGGACGGAAACACCGATTATCAGTTATTTTCTCTGAGAAAAATAACTGATAATCGGTGTTTCCGTCCGAAGAGAATTACTGAGCATACTTGTTGCTCAATTTGCAGATATTGACCTGAACTATATCTGATACACAAGCTTTGCAGCAGAGATGACGCCAAAAAATGAACGTTGCTGCTGTATTCCTGTTAAGAGCATGTTTGGAGCATTATCTTCCTGTAAACCAATATTCTCCGAACCTGACTTTGAAAATAATTGCTCGTTTATCTCGATAAAGTCGCTATTATTTTCTTCGCCAGAACCGTAAACTACTGATTTACAGTTCAATCCTGCTCCAAACAAGCTCTAACAGCATCGAAGCATTTCGTTCGCATCAAATTTTCAAACCGTACTGAGCATGAAGCATTTCGCCCGCCTATTCAAAAACTTAGACCAAACCACCAAAACCAATACAAAAGTGGCGGCTTTGGTGCAGTACTTCGAGGCGGCAGAAGAGCAGGACATGCTTTGGACGATCGCCATTTTATCGCATCGGCGGCCACGTCGAAGTGTGAAAACGACTTTGCTGCGTGCTTGGGCAGCGGAACTGAGTGGGATTCCGCTGTGGCTGTTGGAAGATTCCTACTACGTAGTAGGCGATTTGGCAGAAGCAATTTCTTTGTTGTTGCCACCAACTAGTGGTCAAAGTGATCAATCGTTCACTTATTGGATTGATTACGTACGCAGTCTAGCGAAATTGGAGGAGGAAGAGAAGAAAGAAAAAGTCGTAGCCGCTTGGCAAGTTTTGGATACGACCGAACGCTTCATCTTCAACAAATTGATTACTGGCGGATTCAGAGTGGGCGTATCTCAAAAGTTGATGACCAAAGCGTTGGCACAGTATCTAAAAGTAGAAGACAGCATTCTCGCTCACCGTCTGATGGGAGATTGGACACCCGACAGCACGAGTTTTGAAGAATTGCTACTCAAAGAAAATCCACAAGACGATATTTCTAAGCCTTATCCTTTCTATTTGGCTTATGCGTTAGAGGAAGAACCAGAGAATTTAGGCGCAGTGACAGACTGGCAAATCGAACGGAAATGGGATGGTATTCGAGGGCAAATCATTCTGCGGGCAGGTGAGCTGTTCGTCTGGTCGAGGGGCGAGGAACTAATGACCAATCGTTTTCCTGAATATCATCAGCTACCCAAGCAACTACCACACGGCACGGTAATAGATGGCGAAATTTTACCCTTCCGAGACGGCAAACCACTCAGTTTCAATGTGCTGCAAACTCGAATTGGGCGCAAGAAAGTCAGTAAGAAAGTATTGGAAAATGCTCCCGTCGTTTTGATCGCTTATGATTTATTGGAGTGGCAAGGGACGGATATTCGAGCGCGTCCAATGTCGGAGCGCAGAGAACTGCTAGAGCAAATGTTGGCGGAATATGACACAGAAGGCATCGTTTTACTATCGGAATTGGTAGAGGCAGATAGCTGGGAGGCTTACAAAAATGAACGAGCAAATTCAAGGGCACATCAGAGCGAAGGACTAATGCTGAAACGCAAAAATTCAATTTATAAAGCGGGTAGAAAAAAAGGCGATTGGTGGAAATGGAAAGTCGATCCGCTGACCATAGATGCGGTCATGATATATGCCCAACGGGGTTCGGGGCGGCGTGCTAATCTCTATACCGACTACACTTTTGGCGTCTGGAGAGACGAATTACTCGTGCCTTTCACCAAAGCTTATTCTGGTCTGACGGATAAAGAATTTCGTCAAATCACCGCTTGGGTACGCCAAAATACCCTCGAACGCTTCGGTCCTGTCCGCAGCGTGAAACCCACGCACGTTTTTGAAATTGCCTTCGAGGGAATTCAGAAATCGACACGCCACAAATCTGGCGTTGCGCTGCGCTTTCCACGCATGCTACGTTGGCGCAAGGATAAAAAGATTCAGGATGCCAACACGCTCGAAGATTTGCATCAGATGTTGGAGGTGTATGGTGGGTAGTGTTTGGCTTTTGGCTTTTGGCTTTTGGCTTTTGGCTTTTGGTAATTTAGGTGTTTACGAAGTTTTTGGCAACTCTAAAGGTAACTTTTGGGAAAGTTACTGAAATGATACAACAGATATACCCAATTCTTTAATCAGAAAGAGACACTCAAAAAAGAGGGTCTGCGGTTATTTTTGTGGAAAATGAAAAAAGTACTTTTTTGATTTTCCACTAGAAGTGGTTTTGTGGAGAGAGAAAATTACATAATTTTCTCTCTCCACAAAATTCCCCGATAAGCCAAAAAAGAAAGGATGCCCAATCGCGGTAGGACATCCTCTCGTATCATAATCAATTAAACAATACTTGTCGCACGAACGCTATTTTTTTAGCGAGTCCAGTAGCCTGTCTTGATCACATTGTTGTTGCGTGCGACAAGCTGCCATAATTATGACGTTCAAATGTGTAAGTAGTAGTAGTACAGCGCGACTTTTGTTTTAGCCGCTTTCAATATAAGTTGTATTGTTTTAATTGATGATACAAATATAGGGGGCATCAGCAGGCAGCGAAACACCAAATATTGAAGTTTAGAACTGTTTATTTTTGAGCTAAAATAGGCATTCAAAAATAATAATCTCTTGATATACAAACCTTTGCGATTTGCCCAACAAACAATTTAAAGCACTTTTTAGGACAAAAAATGACATTATTTTTGTCCGAAAGGGCTTCCCAACAAGCGCTAAACTCGAATAACTTTCTACCTCACCTCCATACGCCTCACCTTCTCCTTGAAAATAGGTTTCAGTTGTTCACCTGCTTCAAAAATTAGGCTGACATCGCTGGGAAAAGGTTGCGGTCGATTGCCAATACGTTCGCAAGTAGTAGGACTGAGGGCGCGTTTATCGCCTTGAAAAGTAGAGGCATAATGCTCAAAAACGGCATCTGCCTGTAGTCGTTTGCTACTGATGAGGTTACTGGTCTCAAGGGCACGTAATTCCAAACGAGCGGTCACACTCGCTAGCTTTGTCTGATAAGATTCTAGGACTAAGGCACTGACGATAATCTGTCTGGGCTGTTTGATGTCATTGCCCAAGGTATCTTTTGCGACATTACCATTTTCATCCAGTACGTACTCGAAGCCATCTTGAATTGCTTTACTTTCTTCAAACTCGCGCTCTGTCAGACGTCCAGGACTGACTTCCAAATGCTGGATTTTGAGGACAGCTTCGTAATCGAAATTTACCTTGGACGTGTAGTTGGTATAATAGTTTTTCCAGAAGGAGTTCATGCCAACAGTATTCAATTGCAAAAGTTCACGCTCAAAATCCTGGGGTAAGATACTACGCGAATCGTTTTCCATACGAATTAGAATGTTCGTTGTTCCCAATCGTTTTGCCACTGCTAATAGGTCTGTTTTATCCTTATATTGCTCGAAGTAAGCATCAATGTTTCTGAGTGCTTGGTGTGCTGCTCTAGCGGCTGCTTTGTCACCTCGTTTGGCTTGCTCCAATAGCTGCAAAGCGGTTTCGTAGTGGTAATGCGCAGCATGAGTCTTCGCCTCTTGTTCCAGCGCATTGACTTTCACGAAATTAAATTCTGCTTTGATACCATTTCTAGCGACAATCGGTAATAGTGGTTCGACGCGCCGCTGCCGCTTATCAATACGCTGGGCAATGCGGTGAATATGCACCCATTTATCAGCTTGCTGGCTTTTTTTCAGTTGCTCAATGGCAGCTACATCCGTTTGCGTTGCTTTCATAAAAGCCGTCTCTAGTGTGTAGACGTACTGCTCTTTTTTCTTCTTTTTGCCCACCAACTTGTTGACGGATTTATAGATAGCCGCATCGTAATTGCCTGTTTCTAATAATTTCTGCGGCGAAACACAAGCCGCCAAGAGAGCAAGTAGAGCAATCAGCATTACATTTTTTCCGCTGCGGATGGACGGACTAATAGGATTTTCTTTCATAGCGGTATAAGTTTAGTAATCAATATACTACTAGAAAAGACTGTATCGAATGAATAAGGTGGACTAAAGAAGCGTTAAGGCGTGTTAAAGAATGTTGAATAATTAGATAGGTTTATCCGAATCGTAAAAGTAGTTGACACTTCGGCTCTCAAATGGCTAATTTTTATTTAGGGCTGTACGAAATCTCATTTTTCTTGACATTTAACTTGAAAATAGATTGAATCAATGCAAGAAATTCGCGCAACAAGTATGCTCCGTAATTCTCTTCGGACGGAAACACAAATGCTCATTTCAGAAGGGTATACACTTTTGAGATTTCGTTAAGTCGCATCCAAAAAAACTTTTGAGATGGTTTTTTTGGATGCTCCGAGGGATCATTAAGGGTGAAAAGCGTCAAAATCAATAATCTTGACGCTTTTCACCCTTAAAAATCCCCTAGCAGAAAGTTTTTCCACTTAGAAAAAAACTTTCTGCGGCTTACAGAGACGAAATTTTCATTTTTTAAACTGTGTACCCTTCTGAAATCCTCACTCCATCTTCACTACGCGTTCTACCTGCATGGCTGTTTTGTCTCCAATGAACAGTAATTGATACGTCCCGCTACTCAGGTCTGATAAGTCTAAAGTGGTGCTGTGTGTGCCCTGCTCCAAGAACAATTGCCGTGTTTGTACCAATGTACCTTTGTTATCCAAGACTTTGAGGAATATATTTTGTGCTATCGGATTACTCAGGTTTAGCTCTACTTGATCTTGAAAAGGATTGGGTTGTAAGCTGACTTTTAGTTCATATGCAGCATCGGACGGAACATTAAATACACTTGATCGAGCAGTACTAGAATTACCACAATTACCAGCAGTGGCGGCAGTTATACAAGATTCATCATTACAATTGGTGGAAGTAGAATTTACTGTCACACAGATTTCAGAGTTCATGGTAAAGTTATTGAAATTGAGTGTGATACTTTGATTATTCCCCACATTGGTACCATCCACTGTCCAAGCATAGGTGAATGGCCCAGCATCATTTCCTGCAACATTGGCAGTTAATTCAAAATCAAATTTGCCCCCTACGCTACAGTCCACGTCTATACTTACTGAAAAACCACTGCAAGGCGGTGGATCGCAATTTCCAGTATCCTCTTCTATGATTGTGGCGGTAGTGGATGTACTACAAACGGTGGGCGATCCATTGCCTCCTGTGCCACCCGATTGGGTATCCGACACATCTATGTCATAAGTAGCCGCATCTAATCCACTGATCGTAAAAGGGCTACCACCCGTTGCAAAGCCACCATTGGGCGACCAACTGTAGCTGTATTGCCCCGAACCACCACTTACCTCTAGGGTAATACTTCCATTACCAAACCCACATTCATCCGTAGTGGTCGCTACATTATCAATACTGATCTCGCTCTCTAAATCTACAATTTGTACACTGCCAGAATTAACGACACAAGCTCCATAATTAGTTACCCTAACGCTATAACTACCTTCGGATAGTCCTTCAAAAGTGTAAGAAAAATCATTGGAACTCACAGTCTGTATGACATTACCCGCTGCGTTGAGTAGTTGATACTGAAAAGGCGGATGGTTATCCGCATTGATCGTAGCAAGAACACTGCCGTCGTCGCCACAAATTTCATCTTTTTTGGAAATACCCGTCAGGCTCAATTGACACAACTCCATTTGTACCTCGAAGTCATAAAAATAGTAGCAGTCAAAATCGGCATTGTAGAGCGCAAAACGATACAGCCCAGTACACAAGTCATCAAAGGTCACCTCAGAACCATTGGTGACCGCAACGGCTTCGTCTTCATCGTTTGGATCATTGGCTGGGATTTTATCTTTGAACAGCCGCAGTTCACAAGCCCCACAAGCATCTCCTTCTACATTGAATACGATGTCGCCATCACAGCCTGATTGTCCGAAAATAGGAGTAGCAGGAATTTGTGCTTCTAGGTGAAGACTTAGCAATAGTCCTCCGATCAAAAATAATAATGTCTTTTGCATGATATAGGGTGTTTTTAGTTTGTAATAATCAGTTTTTCCGAATACGTCGCCTGTCCACTCACTTGCACTAAGCAGAAATAGATACCTGCGGGTAGGTGCCTGATGTCAAGTGTCGTGATATCTTCTGTGAGCTGTTCTTCTAAAAGCAATTGTGCCGTAGCAGAAAACAACTTGAACTGTGCTTGTTCTATATTGATTTTTTCTATCGTGAGTAGCTCGTTTGCTGGATTGGGATAGAGGTCAATGAGTACTGTCATTTGATCGGTGGTGTCTGGCTCTGCAAGGACTCGCTTAGGGTCATCTATGCCTAGTGTATCACAAGGACTATCAGGCAGATCGTAGAGCCGATAGTTTGGAAAATTAGGAATAGAAAATCGATTTTTCTGCGGTAGTTCAATACCTCTTTGCTCTACTTGACAGGCCACGCCTTTTTCATTGGGACGATGAATAACATGTAGATACTTCGAGGCATTGCCTGTACAGATATAGATTTTTCCATTTGGAGCGAGTTGTCCAAATAAGAAATTGGTAGAAAGTGGATCTTTAAAGCCATCGTAATAGACTACTCGCTGCATAGAAGCTTGCATATCTTCTGCCCATAAATCTATTTGCATAATCCGATTTCCTATAATTAAGTAAGCAAATCTAGAGTTAGGGGATATAACAAGAGCACTTTCAAAGTCATGAGGGTCAGTTGCACTCCTATTTTCTGTCATTACTTTACGATGATTACTGAGTACTCCTGTACAGCGGTCAAAGTCGTATATATGAACGGTACGTGGTTCTCCGACTACCACGGAACTTAATATGAGATATTTTGAGCCATCAGGTGTGAAACGTGCAGATATGTAATCAGTTCTTGTTAGTTCACCTATATCCTGTTTATTAACATGTTCAACACCATCTGATGTGAGTAAAATATTGAAAAAACGATTTTGACTACATTTAGCCGCAATACAATCTCCAGAAATCGTAATCCACCAATCCCTTCCATTTCCATGACGAGTTGCAGTTATCTTTCCTAAGGTCAAAGTATCATTTAAGATAATTTTTTTGCGTTCAATTACTTTTCCCAAACCACTATTTTCACTCATATCTATTGTAGAACTCCATAATTTCCCCATTATAAACTGATAACGGTGCTCTGCTAATTTAACGTCCTCTTGTTCTCCATGAATAATTACATATTGACTATCCTTTTGAGCTAATGGAAGTGCTAGCACTCCTTGTGTCATTATATCCCCAACATATCCTCTACCATCTTTAAGATTTCCTCCATTTTCAATGACTTGATGCTGGGCATTCATGATCTCTAATCCATTGGTATAAAACAGCAATTTGCCTGTTTCATCACAAAAGCTGGTATTGGTAATATTAAATTCAAAATTGATCTTGCCTTGTGTTTCGTAGATATTTAGGCTATCAGCAGAAAAATCGATTACCGAAAATCCTTTTGTACTGAAGATGTCCCACATACTACCAAACATCCAAACATTATCATGCTGCTGTGCATTTGCTATAATAGCAAGCGTTAGGGTAATGAATATAAGAGATAGTAGTCGCATCTATTGACAGTTTTCATCATTGAAGGTAGTAGTACTTACTAAACTGTTATATAAATCTCTTGCCTGCCAAACCACATTGCCTCCTTCCAAAGGACATTGATTAGCAATCATCAGTAGTTCATTTGCATCACTAGTACTAACTTCATAGGCTACGAGAATATTAGAACTTAAGGCAATGCGATTGACAAATTGTGCGTCACTAGCAAAGTCGTTTTCAGGCACAATCGCTTCATTCAGTTGATAAGCGTAGCTTAGATTGCTTCTTGTATTTTGCTCCAATTGCTCAAAAATAGTGGCTACTTCATCCGATAATCGAATGATATCTTGATTTAAACTATTGATGTCATTTTGAATATTGTTTTGAGCAACAGTACTATTCGCATTTTGATAGTCTTGTGACAGTTGCGTCAGTTCGGATAACAGCAGTTCAATGCTATCCAAATTATTCTTTGTATCAGTATCTAGTACAGTGTCTCTTACTTGGCTATTCATAGCGATGAGATCGCCAATTTGACTATAGCTTTCTACAGTGCTATTCGAATTAGCTTGATAAAAAGAATCCACTACACTGCTTTGCCCCAACAGATTAGGATAGCGATTTAGTCGTTCACTTAGACGATTGGAAGCTTCCCAATTGAATACATCAGAGGAACTTTTCCCTCTAGCCGCCGCTTCATCACTGTTGGCGATATTGGTGACCTCTGAAATACAGCCTCCAAATTCACCACTTGGTTCTACATCAAATAAATTATCAGGAAAGAAATCAAATTCTCCACTGCTATCAAAGGGCAAATTATTTACGATAAATTGAGATAATAGCGCGTTACCCGCTGTGCCATTATACAAAGCATGCCAATCTTCATACACATCACCGTTCCATTCATTTCCTCTGTAGCGCTGTAAGCCTATTCTACTTCCTCCTTGAAGATAAATACCTACGGTAGCATTGCCTAGTTTATTCTGAGCTACATTGGAGCGGTCACAGATGCCATAGAAAGAGAAGTCGTAATGGAAACGAGAATTAAAGAGCTGATTAGGCGTACCATCAAAAGAGCCTACCCCGTTGAAAAAATTATTACAATATAGAGCATCAGAGGAAGAACGTGCTATAATTCCATAAACACTATTGGAACTGAAACCATTAGGTAAATCTGTTCTAAAGCGATTACTATTTACTAAGTGTTCTGAACCACCGTCCAATGTAATTCCTTCTATATTTCCTTGATTTACATTTATAATATCAATCTCATTTGTTCCTACAGAAACATCATTACTAGAAAGGATATGAATGGCTTGAAATAAGATAGAGCTAGTATTGTTAATATTGATTGTGTTATCACTAACTGATACGACTCTACTACCATCTATGAATGGACTCCGCTCAATGACAACACCACGATTGCGATCTTCCCCTCCTGATAGTTGAATGTTATTAGCTGAAACTAATTTGGGACCTCTACCTGACAGAGCAGCACCACCACTTACATATATACCTACTTCCGAGGGCGCAATTTCATTGTCAGCAATTAGATATTGGAATATTGGGCCATTATATCTTATTCCCTGTTCGATAGCTACCATATCATTATATTGTGCTCTCAAAGGACAGACAGCAGCATAAATCCCAGTCGATAAATTAGAAAATTGATTTTCTGAAAAAATAGCTTCGCTTAGTAAGTAGCCATATATTCCAATACTACTGGAGTTGTTAACGCCAAAAGGCAAAGGATTTACCACCTTACGTAAGTTCTCAAATTTTGCATCTGCTATAAACACACTTCCTCTAGAACAAATCACACCATAATCCATATCTTTGAAAGTATTAATAACGGTCGAAGTCTGATCAAGATTTCCGATCGCATAACTAGCAGCATTGCTGATAATACCGACATAGCCCCAACCACCATTCGTAGCATCAGAGACTTCGTTCAGATTAGAAGAACAGCTAAAAGTATTGTTTTGAAAACCAAGCAAATTGGGCGTACCATTCATCCTGATGCCAACTACATTCCGATCAAATAATGTTCCCAAGCTTAAAAAATTAGAACCTTCCACCAGTTGTACTGCGTCAATGGCATCTTGAATACTACTATTATCAAAAATATCTAGGTTGCCAGCAGCTTCTACCGTTATGCCTGTCCACATTTTACAACTGCTGATGTCGCTGTTCTCTATACTCAATTTGACGTTTGGATTGACAATTACGGCGGAGCCAGGTTCCATAGTTACTTGTTTATCTACTAAGGCAAAAGGTACGTCTATTGTCAATACCCCTCTGATTTGATAGCAAGTAGCATTTGAATTTCCCTCTACGTAAATCGGATTTCCATTGGCATCTACATCGCTTAGTTGACTAACACTGACTGGTCCCTTTATTTTGAATATATTGCCACCACAGCCAGAAGGCATACAAAGAAAATCACAATTTCCTAGCTTTAATATTTCTGTGAATGTCTCGCTAAAACATGCATTACTAACAGTATGTACCACTTTGAAGTTTCCAGCCGTGTAGCCATCGTAGGTAGGATTGGGCTCTGTACTCACATCTGTGCTGATTCCTTCTACACCAAAATCCCAAGTATGCTCGTATTCGCTTCCTTGCACACTCGCTGCACTCATAAAGGAGACTACGAATGTACCATCTTGCGGATCACAAATTTGTTCATAAGTAAAGCTAGCATCTAATTCTAGTTCTGCTCGACAATCTTCGAGCGGCGCAACACAGGCAGGCACTTCAGGACAACTTCTTCCCAAAATGCCTGCGGTAGCACAAGGAACAATCATCTCTTCACAAAATATAGATGCCGTCATGGTGTAAGAGAAAGTTTGTGTACCGCTAATATCATTGACTGCCGAAAGAAAATTTCCTCCTTGAATATTAAAATCTCCTACGTTATCAATAGAAAAACCATCAGGCAACTGATCTCTTATGACTACATCTTCGAGTGGATTTAAGTCTGTCAGGTTGTCAACTAAGATTTCTACCGTGAAAATACCTGTTGCAGGATCACAAGTAATAGTTTTTTCTAGCTCTACGATGGGATTCGCTTCTATTGGAGTAATTACAATTTCCTCTTCGCTTGGTGGCGTACATTCTCCTTCGATAGTTACCTTTACAGTGCCAGGAGAAACAGCATCTTCTCCGACAAATACCAAGGCGGTCAATTGCCTACATTCACCAGGTGCTAGAGGGGGAACAATAGTCGTGTTCCCATTAGCAAAATCCAATAATTGTAGTAAGGTGTATCCTTCGGGAATATCCAAAGTGACTGTTAATTCTTCTCCTACAGATGTACTTTCATTACAGACTTCGATTTCTAGGTTCACACCATCTCCTTTACAAGGATTTTCTGAGCTTAGGCTCACCTCAACGGCATTGTCACTGACAGGTTTAGCTGCAATATTATCTATTACCAAATAAGCTCGACGTTCTGCATCTCCATTGCTACTACAATCCTCAATAGGTCTTGGACAGTCGAGTTCGGCGCTAATAACTAGATGCGTCCATGCGACAGCAGAGTTATTTTCTATCGTTATATTTTCTACTTCAGGAGAAGAGCCATTTACTAAATTAGTACCTGCATCAATAAAGGAAGCATTGCCATCTGTATCATTGGGTGTTTCTATGAGTTCTATATCGGTGCAGCCATTTCCAGTACATAGATTAGCAATATTGGTATTGCTGCCATCATCATCAAAATTTTCAGTCAAAAAGCTGATAGCTATTCTAGGTTCAAACTGGTCGCAAGATACTGGACCTTCTGCTGACAAGCAAATATCGATAGAGGCACCAGGCGGTAAAGGACTGGATAAAGGAAGGACTAAAATTTCCGATTGTGATGAAACAGCTCCTGAATTTTCTGTACATCTAGCCCATATTCCTATTGCGTTATCACCAAACTCAGTCGGTACATTTACATTGTGTGTCGTACCACAGCAAGTTTGTGTTTCAAGTGTCCATGCTCTGATCTGTGAACCTCCAGCAAGTAAATCTGGAGAATTGCTTGCATTGTTGGTAAATCCATTTGCAAAATTTTCTCGTAACTCTGCAAGCGAGTTAAAACAGTCAAAATCCCCATTCTGCACCAAATTACAAGGATCATCAGGTTCATTTTCATGACAATCGGAAGCAATAATCCTAACTAGTGCATTATCTATAAGTGTGCCATTACAACCTTTGATAGTGTAGGAGAAATCGTAAGTTCCTAGTGCAAAAACGGTCAAGGTTAAGCTATCTGTTGCGCAATCAGAACAAGTC
>JBCDKV010000037.1:0-14407 GCA_038746215.1 Bacteroidota bacterium
AGTTTTACGACTTATTTGTTATTAGCCCCCGAAGCAAAGGCGGCGGCCATTCCAGAAAAAATGCTTGCTTTGAAAGCAGCGGAAGAAGACGCACCTACTTCTAATTTACAGTTTTATCTGGATGCGCTCCCCGATCTGCACTTGAAGAGCTTTTACGGGACGGGTACTAGTCAGATTTATCTATTTTTGGGTATTGCGCTACTCATTTTAGGCTTGGCATTAATCAACTACATCAGTCTCGCAACGGCACGAGCCATCAAACGATCAAAGGAAGTGATGATTCGCAAAGTCATCGGAGCAAGTCGAAAAAAACTAATCACGCAGTTCTACGTCGAATCCATGGTCGTGATCTTGTTGGCTTTTAGCATTAGTCTGGGACTGGTCTTTCTATTCCAAGACTACTTTTACCATTTGCTCGAATTAAGCATCGATCAGCAATTTTTGTACCGTCCGATTGTGTTGAGTGTTTACGGTATCCTGTTAGTACTTAGCATTTTACTTTCGGGTAGCTTGCCCGCCTTTATGCTCTCTGCTTTCCAGCCTGTCCATGTATTGAAAGGCAAACTGAAAAGGGGAAAAGGTGGAAATCGGTTGCGCCAGAGCTTGACCGTCTTTCAATTTACAGCCGCTCTTGTCTTGATGATTTGTAGCGTTGTCATCTATCAGCAATTGCGACATTTCAAAACCAATGCTCCTGATTTTGCAAAAGAACAAATCCTTTGCGTTCCCTTTCGAGAAGGACTGACAGGTGTTTTTCAAGCATACAAAACCGATCTCGCTAATCAGGCAGGTATTGAACATCTCGCAGTCGCTACTTCTAGCATATTTCGGCGTGGTGTGAATGCGTTTTTCTTAAAATCCCCATTCAACGATAAACAACTCACGTTGCACCACATCAATGTGGATCAAAATTTTCTAGAACTCTTTCAGCTAGAATGGGCAACAGCACCTAGCACGGAGGAAGCAATTGGACGCGAAGGCACGATCATACTAAATGAACAAGCTCGGAAGGAATTTGGAAAATCCGATCTGCTGGGCGAGCAAATTCCATTGGGTCAAGATGGTACAACGGTAATCGGCGTACTAAAAGATTTTCACTACCAATCTTTAGAAGCCCCACTATCGCCATTAGCGATCAAAGTCATCGAAAAATCGGACGCATTTGGACTTTTTGGCGGCTCTTTTTACCTCAAATTCAAGCCTCAGCAAGACCTTTCACAGCAGATAAAAACCCTTCGTTCGATACATCAAAAGTTCATGCATGGCGAAACCTTCGAGTATTACTTTCTAGACGAAATTTTCGATAATTATTACCACACCGAAACACGCCTTGGCTACATGATGACCGCTTTCACTGCTTTTGCCATACTCATCGCTTGTCTAGGGCTGTTGGGACTGATTACTTACGCCACTCAATCGCGCACCAAAGAAATAGGTATTCGCAAAGTCTTGGGGGCTTCTGTCAACAGTATCATTCGATTATTCTCTAAAGACTTTATCCAATTGGTATCCATCGCGATGGTCATTGCCTCCCTGATTGCTTGGTATTTCATGCAACAGTGGCTACAAAATTTCAGCTTCCGCACTGATTTAAAATGGTGGGTTTTTGCCTCATCGGGTTTGTTTGTGCTGTTACTCAGCTTATTGACTGTCAGTATTCAAAGTGCTAGAGTAGCTTATTTGAATCCAGTGAAGAGTTTGAGGGATGAGTAGGTGAGAAGACAGTAGTCAGACTAGCTACTCCTTTGTCTATCGTTTTTCCATTTCTGCGATCACATTTTCTTGTATCAAAGATTTCATTTTTAATACGCCTACTATTTCCGTATCGACTCGGATGAACTTAAACCACATATTTCTATTTGTCGCATAAAATACATCCGCTTCCAGTGGATAAATCGGATAAATACTCCAGCCCCAGCTATTTTTAACTTTTAGCACATTATCTTCTACCATAAAATCTATCTCAAAATTTTTATGTTTGGCTTTGTAGTTACCTGTGTATTCAGCTAAGTCTTTTGGCGATAACTCAATAGGACTTAGTCTACTATTCGATTCAACCTGCCTTTTATTCAAGTTGTAGCGATCGCCATTTTGTAAAAAATAAAACCGCTCAGAATCTAAGGGTAACACAGAAATTGAGTCATTGTATCTATCATAATCAGTTCTATCGTAGATGGCAACGTAGCTCGGCCCAATCACTTCAAACTTCTCGCCCTGAACGAGAATCCCTGCGTAGTCATCAATTCCAATAGCGATCCGCTGTCTATTCTGATTTATTTCATGGGCATAACGAAACTGCTTATTTTTTACAATGAAATGATTCAGTACAATTGCACCCTCTAAAAATTCAAATCCGATTTCTAGCCCGTTTTCTGTGAAATAAGCGGCTTGACAACCTGAACCAGCCGAAACACCAGCAATGATACCATCTCTTGCTAGCAAGTTTTTCATGGCTTCGTGCGTTTTAGTGTTGAGATAAGCATCAACTATTCGTTGAGTTTTGCCACCAAGAATGAAAATTCCCTTCACTTCGAGTATCGGTTTTACAAACACATCACTATTTGCCGTATCTTTATTGCGAGTATGGAGTATTTCTATATTGGAGACGCCTAATTTGCTAAATCGTCTCTTTACTTTATCAAAACTAGGGTCCTTTGAGATTTCTTCATCGGATAGTGCCGTGGGAATTACAATAATGGTTGAGTCCTTTCCACCAGAAAATTTTTGAAAAAGCTTCATTTGGTTTTCAGAAATTCCGCCCCCAAGGAGTAGTAAACGTCCTTTGTCTGGTCCCGAAGAAAGTATAGGTTGTATTTTTTCTTCTGAAGTAGTAGCATCTTGCGCGAAACCTTTATTGGTACTAAATACTAGAAAAAGTAGGAATAAATTTACAATTAATCTCATAAGTCATAATTTAGAGCTTGTTGGAAATTTTTACGAACAGACAACCCGTAGTTTGCGGTTCTGATAGCCTTTACACTACTGGACATTAGAGTAAAACAAACCACTAAGGCACTAAGGAAACTAAGATAGGTTACTGAAAATCAGGTCATAACAGCTATGTGTTTCTATGTAGTACATACTTGTAAAAGTTTGCAAAAAAAACAAAGTTTTTGTCCTTGTCGCTCTTTGAACTTGCACTTGACACTTGCGCTTGCACTTTAGAGCGATATGACTATGTGTTAAAAATTAAAAATGTCCAGTAGTCTAGATAGCCTTTTTCCGCAAAGACTTAATTGACTCATATTTAGATAATTACATTAATTTATAGGTGTGCAAAGTTTTGAAGAGTACTAGAGACAAAGCCAAGTAAAGCCGCTGAAATCTTGCAACAAATATGCCAAAAGGATTTTCAAGAATAGAAACATAATTTTTTAGCGTCATTGAAAAATGATTCAATCAAACAAAACAAAACGAATACATTATGAAGCATCACACCACATCCAAACTTGTACCCCTCCTTACGCTATGCTTTTTTATTATTACCTTTTTCTGCACGACCGCCCAAAAAAATACGGTCAAAATTTGGGAAGAAGACTTGACTTTGCCTGCTTATCAAGTTGATCCGCCCGACAAAAATCCGATGTTCTTTGAGAACGACTCTTATCAAGGAGCAAGCAGAATGATTTACCCCTATCCGCTGGAGGACGACATGACCAACATCAAAACGACCAAAACCTATAAAGCGGTCTATTTGGAAAATGACTATTTGAAAGTTTGTGTGCTGCCCGAAGTAGGTGGTCGCCTTTTCTACGCCACCGACAAAACCAATGATTACGAATTATTCTATCGGCAACACGTTATCAAACCCGCCCATATCGGTATGGTTGGAGCTTGGATTTCTGGTGGTATCGAGTTTTGTGTGTTTCACCATCATCGTGCGTCCACTAATATGCCAGTCGATTATAAATTGGAGTCCAACGAAGACGGCAGCGCGACCCTTTGGATTGGAGAAACCGAGCCGCGCCACCGCATGAAATGGACGTTTGGCATTACACTATATCCTGAGAAGTCTTACTTGGAACTGGACGGACGTATGATCAATGTGACACCAAATACCAATTCTATTTTGTATTGGGCGAATGTCGCCACGCACGTCAATGATGATTATCAAATCATCTTTCCACCCAGCACGCAGTTTGCGACCTTCCATTCTAAAAACAGCTTTAGCCATTGGCCGATCACCAAAGAAGCCTATCGCGGCAATAAATACTACGAAAATAATATCGATGCGAGCTATTGGAAAAACCACCCTGGTTCTAATTCTTTCTTTGCTCACGAAATAAAAGAAGGCTTTTTGGCGGGTTACGATCACGGCAAGCAAGCAGGGACAATGTTGGTGGCGAACCCGCATATCGTGAAAGGGGCAAAGCTTTGGGAATGGGGCAAAGGTTCGTCTTGGGACACTAAAGTGCTGACCGATGAAGATGGCCCGTACGCCGAATTAATGTCGGGTGCGTATTCGGACAACCAGCCTGATTACAGTTGGATTAAGCCCTACGAATTGAAAACGTTTAAGCAGTATTGGTATCCGATGCGAGAAAGTGGTGGTGCGACGACCGCCAATTTGGATGCCTTGCTCAATTTGGAACTGAAGTCAGAGCAATCCGTGTTTGTAGCGGCAAATACCACTTCCGCTTTTAAGGACGCCAAACTCGTACTAGCCAATAAGGGAAAAACGATTTGGGAAAAAACGATTGACATTGCTCCAGATCAAGCTTTTCATAACACAATTACACTCACCAAGCCTGTATCGGAAGCCGATTTAAAATTGTCTTTGCAGGATGCGGAAGGTAAGCTACTCATTGACTACCAAAAAGTGCAACTGGATGAAAATGCGCCGCTGCCAGAGACCGTAAAACCACCACTCGCACCAACTGAAATCGACAATCAGGAGGAATTGTACTTCACAGGACTTCGGATCAAACAGTTTTATAATGTAACGATTGATCCTACAAGCTATTTTTTGGAAGCCTTGAAACGCGATCCTTTCGATACCAGATGCAACACGCAAATGGGGATTTATTGGAAAGAAAGGGGAGATCACGAAAAAGCAGCCAACTACTTTAGAAAAGCGATTGAGCGGCTCACCAAAAACTATACGCGACCTAGAAATGGGGAAGCATTCTATCATTTGGGTGTTATTTTGAAGCAGCAAAATCAGTTGGAGGCAGCATATGATACGCTATACCGAGCCGCTTGGGATCATGCTTTTGCAGCGGCAGCTTATCTACAATTGGCGCAAATTTCGACCATCAGAGGCGCAGAGCAGCAAGCACTGACTGAACTAGAAATCGCGCTGGCAAACAATGCTTCTAACTTGAATGCTTTGAATTTGAAAGCCAGTATTTTACGGCATATGGGGAAAAAGCAAGCAGCGGCGGAAGTCATAGCCAAGGTAATAGCAAAAGATCCACTCAATTTTTGGGCTTACAACGAACAAGCACTACTCACAGACGATAAAAAGCAGTTGATTCAATTGATGAGAGACGCACCCGAATCTTATCTGGAGCTAGCCGTCACCTATTTGAATATTGGTTTGTTGGAAGAAGCAAAAGCGGTGCTGCTGATGGCTAAAAACGCTACAAATCCACAACTTGCCGAGTATCCAACGATTTCCTATTACTTGGGTTACATCGCACACCAAATGGGGGATGCAACTGCCGCCAAGTCTCATTTTAGTCAAGCAGCGAGCTATTCTACTGACTATTGTTTTCCTTATCGCCTAGAGTCAGAAACGGTCTATCTAAAGGCTTTGGAATATGATCCCTCCGATGCGAAAGCGTATTATTATCTGGGCAATTTGCTGTACGATAAACAACCTAAGCGAGCCATTGCGTACTGGGAAAAAGCAGTGGAAAGGGACGCCAATTTTGCGATTGCCTACCGCAATTTGGGCTGGGGCTATAATCAGACGTATAACGATCTGGGCAAAGCCATTACCGCTTACGAACAAGCTATCGCCAACAAGCACACAGATGCACGCTACTATTTGGAATTGGATAGGCTGTACGAAGCACAAGGAACGCCCGTAGCCAAGCGACATCGCATTTTGACAGAAAACCAAGAACAGGTAGCCCAACTCAATATTGCTTTAATTCGTGCCATTCAAGTACTAGTAGCTGCCGAATCATACGATCAAGCCATTGATTTGCTGACCACCAAGTATTTTAGTCGCAAAGAAGGTGGACAGGACTTGCATGATCTATACGTAGATGCAATGTTGTTACGAGGGCGACAGCATTTAGCAAATATGAAGTATAATTTGGCTTTAAAAGATTTCAAAGCTGCCGACGAATACCCTGAAAATCAGTCTATTGGTAAGAAAGCAATATCGCAGCGACAAGCACAAATCTTTTACTATCAGGCGATGACTTACGAACATATGGGCAAGCAAAAACTTGCCAAACAGTATTATCAGCAAGCTGCTAGTATCAAAGTGAAAGATGACAAGTATAATTATGAAAAAGCTTTAGCACTGCGAAAAACGGGACAAACTAGCAAAGCAGATGACTTGCTGCAAGCCATGACCGAAGCAGGACAAGCGGATTTGAACGAAATCGGGGAGATTGACTTTTTCTCTAAATTTGGCGATGAAGACAGTGAAAATGTGCAGCAATCAGCCGCCCACCAATTGATTGGTCTAGGCTATCTGGGATTAGGAAAAACAGACAAAGCCCAACAGCACTTTCAGACGAGCTTAGCCTTGCATCCCGCTAATTTTTGGGCAAATAGTTTTGTGGAATAGAAATAGCGTTTAGAAGTCAGACTCGCAAACTATAGTGAGTTGTGATTCTGAATATCAATTAGGGCATGTTTGGAGGGCTACCACTCTAACGTTGCAAACGCCTACTGATCGGTAAGCCCTAAGGATTGTCGAGCAGCTAGTAACAGTAGGCTCGGCAATCCTAAGGACTTACCGAGCCAGTGGGTTCAAATTCCAATCTTAGAGGAGTAGCCGTTTGGAGCAGGATTGAACTAGAAATCAGCAGTTTGCGGTTCTGACAAGGTGAAAAATTGACTGCATATTTAGATACGGCGTTTGTTTCTTGTACAGTCAGGGAGAAAATGTAAGTTTATTACTCAGTCGTCACTTTGCAGCAAAAAATAAGCGGCATCATAGAAAATCAAACCGAAAAAAAGCATTGGTATCAGCATCGCTTGATGAATTGGAGCATTAAGCTTTTGGTGCTCGTCCTGCTGGCTTGGACGATCTATCAACAAGTCTTTGCCAAAGAGAACGCAGCAGAAATTTGGCTTGCTTTCCGTGTGCATTTCCACACCGCTAATTTGCACTGGCTGGTATTGAATTTTCTACTTATTCCTGTCAATTGGGCGTTGGAAGCCCTTAAATGGCAGCAACTCATCCGCAGTTTTTCGCAATATCAATTTTGGCGTATCTTCCAAGCGATACTAGCGGGCGTCACGGTTGGTATTTTCACCCCAAATCGAGTAGGAGAGTACGGTGGTCGGGTATTGCTCGTAGAACCCGAACACAATTGGAAAGCCGTAGTGACGACCATGGTCGGGAGTTTTGCGCAATTGCTGGTGTTGTTGTCTTTCGGACTCATTGGGTTAATTTATTTTGCGCACACATATCTCGCTTTACAGCAGGTCATTCTTTATTTGCTCTTTTTTTTGGGATTTTCTCTCATTGCTTTGATGCTGTTTTGCTTTTACAATATAGATTTACTAGTGCCGCTGGCAAAGCGTATTCCCTACGTACATTTATTCAAAAAATACCTAGTGCATCTTCGGGTTTTGATGAATTACGAAGCCAAAGCACTTAGCATTGCCCTCGTGTACTCCGTGTTACGATATTTAACGTATTCTACCCAATACTACCTGATGCTGCGTTTTTTTGGCATTGCTATTGATCCTTTGACCGCCTACGCTGGTATCGGTACGATCTATCTGATTCAGTCGAGTATTCCGCTGCCGCCTTTAATAGATTTACTGGCAAGGGGAGAAGTTGCGCTTTTTGTTTGGGGACAGTTCAGTTCGGATGAAATTGCGATTTTGGGAAGTACTTTCACGCTTTTTATCTTTAATTTAATTGTTCCAGCCATCATCGGCGCAATTTTTATCCTACGCATTAACGTTTTAAAATCGTTGGGTTACGATAATGTTAAGCCAAAAGCATGATTGAACTTTTGAGGGTTTAGAAGGACTTTATTTTATCGGATGTTTGTTCCTCACTTAATATCAGTTATGAGAAAAAAATCATGGTATAGTTTCTTTGCCTTTGCCTTACTGCTCAATTTACCTTTTTCTAACTCAAAGGTGGCAGATACAAATGAGTCGAATGCTACGCCACCCGATGCGTGCCATATAGAAAACGTGGCATTTGAAGCAGGTGAAGAAATTATTTATAAGGTGTACTATAATTGGAATTTCGTCTGGCTAACGGCAGGTGAAGTGCGCTTTCGCGTAGAAGATGCGGGCAATCAATACCATCTTTCCGCAACGGGCCGCTCCTACAAATCCTATGAATGGCTGTACCGAGTGCGCGACCGCTACGATACTTATGTAAGTAAAAAGACCTTACTGCCAAGTGTTTCTTCTAAGACCTTAGAAGAAGGTAATTATCGTTTGTATGACAAAACCCTGTTGAACCAAAGCAATTACAGTGCTACGACTTGGCGCGGAAAAACCAAAGACAAAACCAAGCAATTTGAGTTTGAGTTGGGTGAATGTATGCACGATATGATTTCGATGATGTACTATTCCAGAAACCTAGATTTTGAGGGCTACCAAGCAGGTACGACCTTTCCAGTCAAAATTTTTATGGATAAAACGGTCTATCCGCTAGATGTGAAATACTTTGGCAAAAAGCAGAAAAAAATCAAAGGCGTCGGTAAATTCAACACCATTCTTTTTAGTCCCGAAGTAGTGGAAGGTACGGTATTCAAAGAAGGCAACCAGATGAAAGTATGGGTATCCGATGACAAAAACAAAATTCCCGTCCTGATAGAGTCTCCTCTTAGCGTTGGGTCTGCAAAAATCATCTTACAGGAATACAAAGGATTGAAATACGATTTTGAGGCAGCGATTGAGCAATGATAAGATTTGCTAAACCTCAAAAATTTAGTAAATCTCGCTTTATTCGCTAAACCGGCAGCGTTAACAAGCCCTCCGCATCAGCAAATACGCAGCTTATTATCTACCGCCTTTCCTACTGGCTACCCCCCAATTGTCGTGCCTATATCCAAAGAATGTAAAAGCGGCTTTCTAGTCTGAACTTTATCTGACCTGAGGCATTTTTATACGCATCCTACCAAATCATTTTGACAGTTAAGTATGGCAATCGTTAGAAGCTAGACTTTGTTTATTCGTTGAATTGTTGATCTGTTGATTCCAAAGATTCCTTTGATCTTACTTTAGGAGTCAATAATTATCAGTTAAACAAATAAACATATCAACATTATAAACAGAAAAAATTTTAGCGATCGCCTTGGACGCTTAAGCAGTCATCATTTTCTACACAAATTCAAAACTATACACATAGCATGTACCGATTACTCATCGTAGCAATTTGCTTGCTCCTTACGTACACCTCAGAAGCACAAGTGCTCGTCAAAAGTGAACAAATCAACACCTACAGCCAATTTGACTTACTGCTACTCGGACTGCCTGCCACCAACGGCGTCAAGCTACACAAAATCTGGTACAATACCATTGGCTCGGATGGGGAAGCGGATGTGGCTTCTGGCTTATTGGTCGTGCCAGACAAAGCTGAAGTCTATCCACTGATGTGCTACCAGCACGGTACGGCTAGCCCCAGAAGCAGTGTGCCGTCGAATGAAGAAGGTAACTTTAGTGAACTGTTTTGGGGTAGTTCGGGCTATGTAGTTGCCTCAGCGGATTACCTCGGCATGGGCGAATCGCGGGGCTTTCATCCGTACTTACACGCCGAAACGCAGGCTTCTGCCGCTATCGACTTACTTCGGGCAGTACGTGAGTTTGCGACAACGGAAGACGTCATGCTGAACGAGCAATTGTTTGTCACAGGCTACTCGCAAGGTGGTCACGCGGCGATGGCAGCTTTCAAAGCATTAGAAGAAAAACACAGCGATGAGTTCACCGTGACTGCCGCCGCACCAATGTCTGGACCTTACGATCTTTTTGGTACGATGCGTAGCAACGCTATTTCGGACGAAGAATACTTTTTCCCAGGTTACTTGATTTATCAAGTGCGTGGCTACCAAGAGGTCTACGGCGACATTTACGAGAAACTGACGGATATTTTTAAGCCACAATACGCAGATGTCATCGAAGATTTTGACAATCAGGAAGATTTTCCGTTGGGTGCTTTGCACGATACTTTGATTACGCTTTTGGTAGAAGAAGTAGGCGTGGCTGTTCCAAAACATATGTTTCAGAATAGTGTACTCGAAGCGGTGATCGCAAATGACACTAGCAATCGCATTGTACAGGTATGGCGAGAAAATAATTTATACGATTGGACGCCCCAAGCACCCACACAACTCTACTATTGTGAAGGCGACGAGCAAGTACCGTTTGAAAACTCGACTTTTACCGACTCGATTATGACGATGAACGGAGCAACGGACGTGACTTCCTTGAACATGGGTTCTACTTTAGATCATTTTGGTTGTGCATTAGCGGCTTTCCCCGATGCCCTCAATTTTTTCAATAGTTTCAAATTGACTAGTACGGACGAACTGACCGCACAAGTAGATCAAACCATTGTGTATCCTAATCCAGCACAAAATTTGCTGTATTGGAACAGTCCAGCTAAAATCGAAAGCATACAAATATTAGATGGAGTCGGTAAGCTCGTATTTCAAGTGAATGCTCGTCAAAATTTCATTGATCTGTCCACGTTACCGAAAGGCTTCTATTTTTTGCAGCTACGAAATGCCGATGGCGTGATTACGAAAAAGTTCATCAAGGAATAGGAAGTCCATGCGTATCGACGTAGTTTTGCGTCATAAGTAAGATGCCATGTACAAAGGAAAAAAAATCATCACCGTACTCCCTGCTTACAATGCTGCTTTGACACTGGCCCGCACGTATCGAGAAATTCCCTTCGATATAGTGGACGAAGTCGTGCTTTGTGACGATGCGAGCAGGGACGACACTGTGGCTGTTGCCCGAGAGTTGGGCATTAAACACATCTTAGTACATCAGGACAATCGTGGATACGGCGGTAATCAAAAAAGCTTATACGATAAGGCAAAGGAGTTGGATGGCGACATCGTCATTATGCTCCACCCTGATTACCAGTATACACCAAAACTAATCCCGACGATGGTAAATATTATCGGCGATGATTTATATCAAGTGGTGTTGGGGTCGAGAATATTGGGCAAAGGAGCGATCAAAGGTGGGATGCCTGTCCACAAATATATTTCCAACCGAATACTGACTTTCCTGCAAAATCTAATCATCGACTATAAGCTATCAGAATACCACACGGGCTATCGTGCTTTCAGTCGGGAAGTATTGGAGGCGGTTGACTACCAACAGAACTCCGATGACTTCATTTTCGATAATGAAATGCTTTCGCAAATCATCTATGCCGGCTACGAAATTGCCGAAGTAACCTGCCCCACCAAGTATTTTGACGAAGCTTCTTCCATCAATTTGAAGCGAAGTGCGCAATATGGTTTGGGGGTCTTACGTGTATCGGTACAACACTTTTTTCAGAAATTAGGATTGGCGCAGTATGAGCGGTATCGGAAGTAAACGAAAAGAGCTTTGCTCTAAAAACTAATCTCCAATCGCCCCGATACATTTCGCGGAGCATCCAAAACACCAATACGCACCGAATATTCTTCGTTCAAGAGATTGTTCACCAAAGCAGCGAACTTGATATTGGGTGTGATTTGATAGGAAGCTCGCAGTCCTACTAATAAATACCCATTTTCATCATTTTCCCGAAATATTTTGGCATCTGGCACGACCAAGTCTTCGATCACTCGGTCAACGGCCTCCATATGGCTATTGTAAGAAATGCCTACACCGATAGCTAAGTCCTCGATTTTGGACTCCATATCAAAGGTAACTACGTGCTGGGAACGGTATTTCAAGATGTTTTCATCGGAAGAAGAATTTAGGGCATTGAGCTGCGCAATTGTAGCATCGCCCTGTCGATTCAATGGCAATTCCTTTCCTTCGATATCCCATTCCTGAAATTGCGGATCAATAAAGTTATAGCCACTCAATAGGGTCGTTGGTAATCCAAATAAACTGCCCCGACCACTCACCGTCAATTCAAGCCCTCGGATACGGGTGTTCCCTACATTACGAGACTGAAAAGCAAAAGGAATCTGGCTGAGTAAACCGTTTTCATTAGCCACAAAATTGAATTCCATCATGTCCTGATATTCTGACCAAAAAGCAGATACATCCACGAAGCCCTCAAAATCTGAGATACGAAAACCTTGCTTGATACCCAATTCGGTGGTCCAACCCGTTTCGGATTGTAGTTGTGGATTCGGAACGGCACTCACACCCGCCGTAACCACGGTAAAAATGAACTTTTCGGCTACGGTAGGGAAACGATAACCTTGTCCCCAAGAAGCCCGAATGAAAGTAAAATCTGCTGCTTGGTAGTTCGCGCCGATACGAAAAACGGGTTTAGCTTCTACGGTTTCCCCCGCTGGCACTTCTTCTTCGGCAAAGGGATCGAGGAAAGTATCATTCTCTAATACATTACGTTCGTAACGAAAACCAGCGGAAAGATTGAGCCTGTTGAATAAGCGTTGCTCCAATTGCAAATAGGCAGACGTATTGCGCGAAATGTATTCGTTCTCGCCGTAGAGGGCTGCTTCCGTGCTAGAACCACTGGCTACTAAGCCCGCAGTAGTGGTTAAATTTATTTTTTCAAAACGTCTTTGGAACTGATATTCTCCATAGAAAAGTTGCGAACCATTGGACTGATCGTTGTTAAAACTATTATCCACGCCGTTGAAGCGTCCAAGTAGTTTGTGACGATTGCCTGCTGGGTCGAAATAGGTGACAAAAGGATCAATGTAGTAGCGGAAATTTGTGCCTTCCGATCTTGCGCCTCCACCGACGTACAGCGCATCAATACCCTGCCAAAAGAAAAAATCTTTAGAGCGACCGCGATTAAAATTGGTGTTGACACCAATGCTGAAATCATCACTAATGCAATAGCGCAGATTAGCGTTGAAGCGTCCGTAGCGTCTGAAACTTCCTGCCTCTTCCGCCAAAGAATCCAAATCCTGCACCAAACCTTGCTCGTTCGAGTACAGACCACCCACCACCAAATCAAACTTGCCGAATTTTTGTCGATGCACCACGCTGCCACCCAATTCGACGGGCGCACTATCCCACCAAGCCAGTGCTTTGTTTTTAGGTCTCAAAAAAGCAGTAGCAAAACTCGTGATTTTAGTCTCTGGCTCGGCAGTCGCATAGGCAGTACGAATATTGATGATGCCATTCATGGCGGAAGAACCGTAAAGCGCAGAAGCTGCGCCCTTCACAACTTCTACCTGTGCGATGTTTTCCGTTGGTATGTCGCGCCAACTCGCTGAACCCGCATCGGCAGTCAAAAATGGAATATCATCGACCAGCACCAGCACCCGACTACCAGCACCGTAGGAATAACCCGAACCCCCTCTGATATTCGCCTGTCCATCAATCACTTGTACGCCAGGTACTTTGTTCAGCACTGAAGAAATATCGACTGTATTATTGCTCTCCAGCAAATCGGGTTTCAACACTTCTAGCGAAACGGTCACTTCACTCAGCGGTTTTTCGTAACGTCCGCTTGTGACCGTAGCGGTCTGCAAAACGGTATTGGCCAGCCCTAGCGCGATGTCCAGTGTTTTGGTTTGTCCTGCCTCCAGCGTAATTTTCGTTTGGAACGTTTGATACCCAACGTAGCTTGCTTTGACTTGGTACGTCCCAGCAGCTAGTTGCAATTCGTATTGTCCTTCCACATCCGTCACCGCACCTAAAGTATTGGCAGTGATCGTTGCTGCAATGAGGGTTTCCTGCGTTTGTTCATCCGTGATTGTACCCTTCAAAGTCGCATTTTGTGCGAATCCGTAGTAAGTTTGGAGTAGCAGTAATGCCAGTATAATGTTTCTCATGTACGTAGTTTAGTTCTATTTTGACTTGTGATAAATATCAGTGGACTCTGTTTGCAGTCCTAGAAACCGCCTTGTTGGAGTAACAAAGCCACTCTTTTTTTGAAAAAAACGAACTGAGGAAGGTAAGGAATGGTACACAAATAAATTTACATTTTGACTTGCTCTTTTCTCCTTACTCTGCGTTATAAA
The DNA here is from genome assembly GCA_038746215.1 of Bacteroidota bacterium. GTDB lineage: Bacteria > Bacteroidota > Bacteroidia > Chitinophagales > Saprospiraceae > JAAUTG01. The sequence continues at coordinate 14,277 of JBCDKV010000037.1, forward strand.
AAGCCTTACAGAACGTAGGCTATGCGCGGTTTTTATGCCTTGACTAAGAAAAAAATAGCTGATCTCAAAATTTGTAAATTTATTTATATCCCATTCCTAATAGTAAATCAATCAGGCTACAAATATCGACA
>JBCDKV010000038.1:0-14235 GCA_038746215.1 Bacteroidota bacterium
AGTGGATCGGTGATGAGTAATACGTATTCGGCGGCTATGTTTTGCTGCTGCCAATGCGAAACAGGCAAAGCAATATCCTTGGGTAAACTAGTCGTAATGGCTTCGTCCAAAAATCGGATACGCAACAAAGGTTCATCAAATTTCAGTCCAAAGCGACGCTCAAATTGGGTTTCTTTTGCTTGGATAGCTGCTTTAGGTAAGCAAATATTGAGCAATTCCGCCAGCAGTTTTTGATGATTTTCTATGAAGGTACTCGGCACCTCAATGGGCAAGGCACGAGCGTATTCATTTGGCTTGGAATGCTGCTGAAAATAGTGTAGCACTTTTAGGACATCCTCCCAAATCTTTAAGTTTTTGAGGACGAGGGAAGCCTGTTCAGCGAGATAAGGCAGTAGTTGCGGCACTCGTTTTCGCGTCTGCTGAATGGCAGTACGAAAGGCTAAAAATTCCGCTTCTTTTTCAATGAATTTGAGGTAGTCTTCCACGTGCTCAAAGTAAATCTCATCGGGCATGGAAATTTCACCTGCATGACGGGTATTCACTGTTTTGAGCTGCACGGTATAGCCGAAGCCTTTCTGATCTTTTGCGTTTTCGAGCAGTCGGCGTAGGGCAGGATAAAGTTGCTCCAAAGGTGCAGTGGCTTTGCCTTTATTGCCTTTGATGAAAAGCGGGAAAAAATTGGTTTTATTCAAGACGGCTGCTAGAAAAGCAGGATATTGCCGCAAAGCCTTTTTTCGTATATCGGCTGGTGAAATCATACCGTTTGGAAAGCCACTTTTTGTTCTTGGTAAATCTCCATCGGCAGATCAAAGATTTCTGAATTTTTCTTCTGTTTGTTTTGCACGAAATGGACAGAATGGATGTAAGGCTCTGCCAAATTGATTTTATCCAATGGCGTGACGACCATCAATTGCAAGTTCAGTTGCTTGAATAATTCCATTGCGTAGACGGCATTTTCAGGATCGACTTTGCTGAAGGCTTCATCTACCACCGCAAAGCGGAAAGAACGTTTTTTCCCGTCCCGAATCCCAAATTGGTAGGCAATGGCGGAGGCTAGAATGGTGTACGCCAATTTTGCTTTTTCCCCACCAGAAAGACTTTGACTATCTACATAGTATTGCTTTTGCGAATTATCCGCTCGGTAGCGTTCGATGGCCGCAAATTCTAACCAATTGCGCACGTCCGTTACCTTTTTTCGCCAACTTTCGTTGTTGGATAATTCTTCGATAATCGCACGAATCTTTTGGAAACTAGCTTCTAGTTCCGCCTCGTCGCCTTGTATCAACTTTGCCGGGTCGGGCATGGCATCACGCAACAATTCTTTGAAGTCTCGAATGGCGGTGTCGCGCGATTTATTGATGTCCAATTGAATGTAGGTCAGTGGATTGCTGCTAAAATTAATGTCTTGCAGAGAAGCATTGATTTCTTCGATGCTTTCGATGATTTGTACCTCTTTATTTTCGAGTGCCGTTTTGAAGTTGGCGATGTCAAAAATGAGTCGTTCGTTCAGCCAATCTTTAAATCGCTTTTGATATTTGGGTAAATCTTCCTGTTTGATTTTGTCGTGTATATCTTCAAACTCTCGCAGGTATCGAATATCTGTCCCTAAATTAATAGTATCCGCTGACCAATTGGGGTGTACTTCCAGAATTTCAGCACTTGGACTGATGAAAGCCTGCATTCCTAAAACCAAGCGCTTCTCCGTTCTCGCAAGGTTTCGATTGGCACTGGTCAACGCCTCCCCTATCGTTCGCGTGACTCGATTTTCTACTTTTTGAATGGTCGAAACGTAAACATTTTCTCCTTCTAGCTGCGCTTCCAGTTGCTTGCGCCATTTGTCCAATTTTGCTACTTCGAATTGGGACAATAGTTCTTTGGCTTCTTGCAGTTGTTGCTCATAATTTTCCAAGCGATTTTGCAGCGTTCCTCTTTGCTCGACCAACTTATCTCGCTGATCTTCGATTTTAGCCATTTGGCTTTTCATATCCGATAGCTGCCGCTCCAATTCTTGCATTTGGTTGGAGGTATTGAGCAAACTCTCTTTCTCTTTCTGCAAGTTTTTGATGGACTTTTCGCTGCTTTTCCAATCAATTTCGGGAAACTCTTGGTAGGCACTCAGCAGATTGAAATAGTCGCGCCGTTTCGCCAAATTCATTCTTTGTCTTTTGTTGACTTGAATGCTTTCTTCGTAGCGATTCATTTCTTTTTCGGTCTCGCGCATTTGTCGTTGCGCCTCTAAAATGGTGTCTCGATTGTCCCAGCCTAATATTTGATAATCAGCAGATTGTGCTTGTTTGGCATCATTTTTTTCTATGTAATTGGCTCGTCGGATAAGCAATTTATCATTCAAGCTAAAAGGTGCTTTGAGGATCGTCCCGTAGCCCGTCGCGCAAGTATAATCATATTCACTTTTCAGCACTTTTTCCAACCAATCGCTTAACAAATGCGTATCGCGCAACTTGATTTTTTGTAGTAAACTGTGCTTGCTTGGCTTTTTAGAAAAGTCTCCTGTTATATCTTCTACCTTTCGGAATTTGATCTTACCATCCAGTTGATTTTTGAATACAAATTGAACGACTTCTTCAAAGTATTTTTCTCTTACAATCAGGGTCAAAGCCAAAGGTCGCAAGGCGTGTTCAATGGACATTTCCCATTCTTTTTCATCTGCTTTCACCTGAATCAATTCCGCCGCAAAGGGTAGATCATTTTCTGTTAGGTCTAGTTTTTCTAGCAGACTTTCTCGAATACGTATCTGTGCTACGGGCAGTCGATTGGTACGCTTTTGCAGCGAAATCAGACGGTTTTGTTGGGTTTGGAAGGTGGCTTTTTGCTCATTCATCTGAATTTGCAAGCCCAATTCTTGTTCTCGCAAATTCGCTACCTCTTCCTCCAGACGGGTAATTTCTTTTCGGCTATTTTCCAAATTTTTGTAAAAAGTGCGTTCGTTGGGCGTGTCTTTCAGCTCCAATTGTGTCGCCAAATCCGCATAGCCTTTAGCCTTTTGCTGGCGTTGGTTTTTTTCACGCTCCAATTGCCTAATTTGTCGCTCAATAGTTTTGACTCGCTCGTAGCCTTGATTGCTGTTCAATGCGATGCGCAGTTCGGTATGCTGTGTGCCGAGTTGCGCTAATTCGTATTTGATTTCGTTGATTTGCGCCCCTTTTTTATCCAAATCCGTCGCCAAGGAAACGTTCATTTCTTCTAGCAGCGCAATGCGTTTTTCGGCAAAAAATGGAGCGACATTTTTACTCAATTGCTCGGTTTGTTTGAGTGTTTTTTGTTCCTCCTGAAAACGCTTCCCATTTTCCACAATGGGTTCGAGCAGTTCGAGCTGAATACGTGCTTTTTCGATGGAACGATGCGATTGCAATAGGTTTTCGTAGTGCGCTCGCAACTCCACAAAATCGCCTTCTGCATCGTACTCTTCGAGCATATTGGTGCGGATAAATTCATTCAAATTCCCCAAAACCTTGATGCCAACCGTTTGTGCAAAAAGGGTGAGTGCTTTGTCCGATTTCAGCCCAAATTCTCTCGTAAATGCTTGACTGTATTTGGTGAAGCTGTCGTGTTCATCTGCCTTGAATTTCTTTTTCAAGGCGCGTTTCCAAGCACCGCCACTATCCAAAGGCGTAAAGTGTTCTTCGATATTGAGGGCTTTGGGTGCAGTCAAGTAGACCCGTTTCAAATCGTTATTGGAAAACCAGCGTACTTGTGCCAAAGTAAAATACTGTCGGGTGATGTTGTTGTAAAAAACGCCCAGAAGAATGGAAAAATCATCCTTTGTTCGGAGGTGTTTGGTTTTCACAGCGAGTCCACTTTCACTCTGCACAGTCACATACGCCCCCAAAGTATAGGTTTTCTCGTCGCGCTCTCGTCTGCTGGTCGAACCCGAAGATTGATTATAGTGTCGCTTGTTGGGTGGTACTAATAAAGTAATGATCGCATCCACCAAAGTCGTTTTTCCCGAACCATTTGCACCCGTCAATAGGGAATTCTTTCCGCTCGGATGCAGCCGCCAAATATTTTCATCGAATGTTCCCCAATTGTAGATTTCGAGTTGGTGTAAACGATAACCGTCTTTATTGAAATTGGACATTTATTGCTGTTGAATTATTAATATATTTAACCTTCCTGCTCTAAAATAGCAATTACTGCTGCTTCGCTCATTCCTACTAAGACAGCTATTTGAGCAGTACTCATGTTTGCTTTAGCTAGATTTTTAATCAGGTCTTGTTTTGCTTCATGTTCTTCCTCGATTCTTTTTTCCATTTCTGCAATTCTTCTTTCCGCTTCTCCTTGCATTTCCTCGATTCTTTTTTCTGCTTCTTCTTGTAATTCTTCAACTCTTTTTTCTGCTTCTTCTTGTAATTCTTCAATTCTTTTTTCTGCTTCTTCTTGCACTTCTTCAATTCTTTTTTCCGCTTTTTCTTGCACTTCTCCGATTCTTTTTTCTGCTGCTTCTGCTACTTCTTCTCTCACCTGATTTTCTCGCAATTCAACCATGATTTTTCGCATTTCCATGACTTTTGCATCTGCGATTTGTTCAGGTGTAAGGCTATCTACTTCTGCAATCTTTGCCGCTTTTGCAATGCCTTCTCGTTGCAAATTTAATTGGGGATTTTCTGCATTAACGATGGATTCCATAATCAAATCTAGCCAATCTTTAATAGCTTTTGGTGTCTCTTCATCGGCATACCTTGGATTCAAAATCACCATTTTATGGTCTTGCATATAGCGTAATTCCCCTTTCAGGTTTCGTGGATTGATATCAGTTACTAAAACATCATCTTTAATCGCTTTGCCATTTTTCTCCTTGATTTTATAGGTCTCTGTCATTACAACAATTACGTAAATATCTTTTTGGTAAGCATAGTCACGACCATTGCGCTGCACCGCTAGCATGTTTGCCATGAAATAATGTGAAAAACGATCATAATTATAGTCGTAATCTACTTTTTGAATTTCTACAATCGTTCGTTTTTCTTCATCTTCTGCAAACAAATCCATCCTGAAACGGATCGCACCCACAGGATTGAGTAAGACCTTCTCGGTTTCTACTTTTTCAATATTGAGTTCAATACCTAAGACGTCTTTTACAAACGCTCGAAATACCTCTACATTCGTGAAGACCTTTTTAAAGTAAACTTCATTATCTAAATTCGCAATCATAGTTAATGAATTGATGAAAATCGGAGTACAAATTAGCTAACACTTTAGTGTCCAAATTGATAATTTTATGAGGTAGAAATTATCTACACTGCTGGCCATTTTGAATTTTTAACACATAGTCTCATAGCACTAAAGTGCACAAGTGTCAAGTTCAACTGCAAAAACAACATCATTTCTGTTTAAAAGGGCCACTCAAATTGCTAATTTTTATGAAATAAAAAGTATGGCTGTACGAAGTCCTGTCTTTTCTCAACATCATACTCGGAAACAGCCTGAGTCAATGCAAGAAAATTGAGCAACAAGTATGCTCAATAAGTCTCTTCGGACGGAAACACAAATTTCAACTTATTTTGCCTTCAGCGTTTCCATAATTTCTTCCAGTTTAGCATTATTAATTTTTGCCTTAATGATGCGCATAACTTCATAAGTTTTAGTGTTGTCATCGCTTGCTTTGACTTGCACTTCCTTGAGAAAACCCAAATTTTCGACGTTGTTGATGTAAGTATCAAACCGCTCTAGCAACTTCACCCGATCTGTTCGATCATCGAAGAAGACCTCGATGCGTTCCTTGATGTCATGATTGGTCAGAAAGAGTTTTCGGTTGTCGGTATTTTGCACATCAAATTCTTCGATAGCTTCCCGTAGGATAACCAAGAGCAGCGTAATTTCGTAGGAAAGCGGCATCCGACGCATGAGTCGAGGTACTTTCCCGCCCTCGTATTCTTCGGGTTGACTAATGTAAGCGAATCCATCTTGCTCGTTCAGGTGTAATTCCACGCCAATCACGCCAAAATAGTCTCGGATTTGACTTTGATAGCTCAAAAGTTCTTGCCAAGTTTTGCGATCATCTTCGTAGATGATGCCTTGCAATAATTTGACGATCAATGGCGAATAGGCTTGTACGGTATTACTTAATTCCATATGTATGTATCGTTCCTATGATTTAAGGAATGAAAAAACAATAACTTCCGATTCTTGGAGCTGATCTTTTGTCCCCATATTTCACCAAAAAGCCTCACCGTAGCCCTGCTATGCTTACGTTTTTTGACAAAATCTGAAAACAAAATCGCTAGCTCAAGAACCTGAATTTATTATTTCATCATTCCTAAGAAAAACTACCTTTGGTAGCATAATCGTTTTGTGTTGTCCTGTTTCCTCCAATTTCCAAGCAATCTCTTCTCGTTTTGTACTTTCTATTTGGTGGATATTGGATTTAGAAGCAATCGAAATGTAGGTAATGATTTCTTCTAGCCCGTTTTCGATTGGATAGATTTTGAGTACCTCGCCCAAGGAGACTTGATTTTGCGCTTGCAGCAAGTCCGCAATTTTGCTTTCTAGCACCTGCTTATCCATTTCAAATTGATCGAACAATACCTCCAATTCTGCTTTCTCCAATTGCGTACTCCCAACTTCGGTCGGCTGATTTTTGAAATTGGCTACTTGTGGTTTTCGACCCAAGGGGCGGTCTAGGGAAAGGTCAAATTCGGGCAAGCCATCAATCTCCAAAAACACCCGACGCCCTTGGAATTGATTCATTTTACGACTGGCTAAATTCTTAATTTCGTTGATGATTTCTCGCGCTCGTCTACGTTCTAAGATATTGCGTTCGGCGAGAATACGACTGAGTTTTTCTGCCAATAAATGATTGCTGTCAATGACTTTCTGTCCAGCATTATGCAGAAACAGCTTGATTTTCCGCAAAAAATTATCAGCAATGACAATGTCGCGTTTCCGCAAAATATCATAAGTGCTTTCAATCAATTCCATCAACTCATCCTGCTTGTTATCAGCGATCAAAAACTGCCAAAACGCGTAAAAGCTTTTACCCTGATCGCTTGTTTTTAGTTCCTCCGTTGCATCCAAAGCATAGCCTAAAATTTGCCCTTTGTTCATACCTTGCCGCGTCTGTTGGCGATAGATATTGAGGCTGATGTCTTTGAAATTGGTTTCGACCTCTTTGAAATCAGAGATTAACTCCCGAGCCGTCCGTGTGATGTTGAAAAAGCGTTCTTTGATTTGCGTATCGTTATAGGTACTGACGACTCCTTCTTTTTTAATGCGCTTGATCTCTTGATTGATGGCTTTGCGCCGTCGCTCTAATTCTTTGATGCGTGTTTTTGGATCGGCGGCAGTGTTGTCGATCAGGTCTCGAAGTTGGCGGTAGATATTGAGAAAGCGAGATTCTGTACCGACGAACTCTCGCTTTTGTAAACTTTCAATCCATTGAAATGCCTTTTCAGTATTGGTGGTGAGTTCGGTCATGGGTTCACCTTGTTCGTCGGGATAGCGGCGCAAATAGCGGTTGTCTTCACTGCACCACACATCTACGTAGTGGCGTGCTAACTTTAGGGTGTCGCTGTCTTGCAAGTCGAGTATATCTCGATCATCGAGATTTTCCAAAAATTCGGCGAGCTGGTTCATCAATTCATAAGCAGGGATTACAATTTGATTGCGCGCCTTGAAAGCTTTGTATAGAAAAGTAATGATTAAAGGCGCACGCTTCGCTCTTAGTAATTTGACCGTAGAAGAATTGGCAATCAATCGTTTGATCTCCTCGTGCTGCATGAATGATTTTGTTGATTGAAATAAGCAAAGATAGTGGAAAAGTTGTTTTTGCAAGGTTCTTGGGATAGAAAAGTGCATTTTGATTGCTTCGTGGAATTGCTGAACTGAAAAAATGTGAAATTGATTGTTTTCATATAGGACTTCGTACACGCCTAATTAGCTTTTAAGCGTGTATAAAGTTTTGAGCAACACTCGAAACAAGTCTTAGTAAAGTTCCTGAGAACGAAACTCATACACCCCTAATTAGCTTTTAGCGATTTTGTCAAATATATACGTCCCGAAATGTGCCTTCAATTTTGTATCTTTACCGAAAGTACTTTTCTATATGCAGCGCAAAAAGAAATTACAAATTGGGCTTTCTAACTTTCGACAATTCATTGATGAGAATGGCTATTTTGTAGATAAAACTTTGTTCGTCAAAGAGTTGATGGATTCAGGCTATCACGTTTTGTTAATGCCACGTCCACGTCGTTTCGGAAAATCGCTCAATCTTTCGATGTTAAAATATTACTTTGACTATCAGGAAAAAGATACGCAAGCCTTATTTGAACCCTTTAAAATTTGGCAAGAAGACGAATTTTATAAAAAAGAGCAAGGTGGTCGCCCAGTGATTCATTTTAGCCTAAAAAGTGGAAAAGCTACTAATTTTGAAGATAGTAAAGCAGCGATTTACTTAACCATAGCAAATATTTACAGCGAGTTTAGCTGGCTACTAGAAGAAGATATATTAAATAAAGATGAAGTAGAGAAATTTAATCAAATTCTGCACGGTGAAGCAACTCCCTCCTTATACGAGACTGGTATAAAACAACTCACACGCTATCTCTACCGCCACTCTGGTAAAAAAACGCTTGTATTATTAGACGAATACGACGCTGCTATTCATGCTGGATTTTACTACGACTTCTACGATGAAATCATTGCGCTGATGAAGTCCATTTTGGGTAGTACCTTTAAAGACAATGATGCTTTGTACAAAGGAGTGATTACGGGCATTTTACGGGTAGCAAAAGAGAGTATTTTTTCGGATATGAATAATCCAGGCATCTTTACGGTTTTGAGTTCTGCTTTCGATGATATATTTGGATTCACAGAGGAAGAAGTGAAAGCAATGCTGAATTATTTTGGTTATGGAGCAGATTTTTCTGATGTGAAATCATGGTACGATGGCTATAAGTTTGGAAATACAGAAGATATATATAATCCTTGGTCTATCATTAACTTTATTGCACTCTACGATGATGGATTTAGAAGTTATTGGGGGAATACGAGTTCAGATGACATCATCAAGAGCAGCATCGTAAAAAAAGAAAATGAAGATATTCGGGCACACCTAGAAGCTTTGATGAAAGGACAGACTATTACAAAGCAAATTGATCAAAATATTGTGTTTGGAGATTTTTATCAAAACAAAGAAATCATTTGGTCTTTATTGTTGTTTTCGGGCTACCTGACGCCAACTCAGGCATTAGGTTTTGATACCTATAAATTGAGAATCCCAAACTACGAAATCAAAATCCTTTTCCGCAAAATCATACTAGGCTGGTTCAATAAAGACCTAAATGTATATCAATCTACACTTTTCAAAATGACCAGAGCCCTCACAGAAAAACGTTTCCATGAATTTGAGGAAGCATTCAAAAAGATAATGGGCGATACCTTTAGTTATTTCGATACCCATACCGAGCCAGAGCGTGTCTTTCAAGCCTATGTCCTGGGCTTACTCGGTATGCTGAGCGATGACTACATCATTAGATCTAATCGAGAATCGGGCAAAGGCAGATACGATATTCTACTGCTGCCCAAAGACAAATCGCGCTATGGTATCATCATGGAATTGAAACAAATCCAGAAAAAAGCAGCAACCGAAGCACAAATTGAAACTGCACTTGCAGCCGCACTTGCCCAGATTCAAAACAATCAGTACTACAGCGAATTGCTTGCTCAAGACATCGCGGAACGACTAGAGATCGCCGTTGTATTTGTGGGTAAGGAAGCATATTTGGAGCATCAGTTTAGTTAGCTTGGAGCAAAATAAATGATACAGATTAAAGGGAAGATTTTTGTGTTCAATGAAACTAGTCGAGTATAAGTAACCCCTTATCTAAACCTAGCCTAAAATCCGCCCCCCGCTGCATTGATATTTATCGCATCATTCGCATCACCGACAATCTCGCCGCGTTCTATATCTAGAAAATGACGATCAGGAGCATTGCTTTCCGCCGTAAAGAAATCGTAGCGATCTTTGGTGAGGTAATCAGGAAAATGGTCTCCTGTTGCTAGCTTCCAAGCAGCTAAGACGGTACTCATGTTTGTAATCTGTTCTTGATAGGTGCTGTCGTCCACTAAATTATGCAATTGTAAGGGATCGCTTGTGCAATCATAAAATTCTATTTGCGCTCTGGGTGCTATGAAATTATCTTTTTGTACCGCCGTCAAAGCATCCGCTTGATAAGCACGTACCAAGGATTGAAAAGCGTCTCCACTATGCACATCTGCAGCACTAGACATTCTTTTTTGCGGCATCTTATTTTCGACGTACAAATAGTCCTTAGAACGCAGCATTCGACCGTGTGCTGCGTAGTCGTGCCAGTTGTGTTCGGCAAAGACATATTTGCGATGTTCGGCATTTGGCTGCGTCAATAAATGTGCAAAAGAACGCCCCTGATAGGTAGAAGATACTGCAACATCTGCCAAATCAGATAAGGTAGGCGCAATATCAATGACACTCAGCAAAGCATCAGAGGTTGTTGAGGACTGTATATTGTTATTCGCTGCCCAAGCTACAATAAAAGGAGTTTGAATACCACTATCGTACAGCCTAGTCTTGTCTCTGGGAAATGGTCTTCCATTATCTGCCATTACGATAATAATGGTATTGTCTAATTGATGATTTCGTTCCAGTTGTGCTGTGATTTCGCCGATGTAGTGATCAAATCGCGTAATTTCATCGAAATATGCTCCAAGGTCTGCTCTAGTCACGCTATCCTTACGCATGTAGGGCGGTATCTCAATTTTTGATAAATCTGTGCTACCATCAAATTCGTTTTCCGCCCAGCCGCGATGCGCATCAATAGCTGCCAACCATAAAAAGAAAGGCTTATCTTTTGGAATGCTATCTACCAATTCGCTCCACCTGCCTTCTCCGCCTTGTCCAAAATCGGTATCTAAAACCAGATCAAAACCATTTTTTGCGGCTGCTCCCATATGCCATTTCCCGGATGCCCCTGTGAAATAACCTGCCGATTGGAGCTGGCTGCCTATGGTTGGGATACCTTCTGGCAAAGGCATATGCAGTTCGGGTGCACCAGTATTGTGCGGATAGCGTCCCGTCATAATACTGACTCTACTCGGACTACAGGAACTAGCCGTTAGGTAAGCACGATCAAAGCGAATACCTGTTTGCGCAAGGGCATCTATATTGGGCGTTTTTACGGCTTGGTTGCCATAGCAAGCAAAATCATTCCAACTAACATCATCGGCAATGAAGATAACGAAATTGGGTGGGTTAGCTTCGGATTTTGTACGCACTGTTCTTCCTTCGCAGGCACTGAACAGTATTACGAATAGGAGTAGGTAAGTCGTGTTTTTCATGTTTGCTTTTTTTGTGTACCAATGATTCATACTCAATTCATAAAAATTTCCAACAAGCCCCAAAATTAAAACGAACGTATCATTAATCGAGATGGTTATAGTGTTATGGTCTTTCATTTAGACCCATTTATTTTTAAACTAATACAATTTATTTATGATTGACAGAAGTATTAAGATTAGAATTTTGAAGCACACTTCCAGCACCGTAACCGTAAAACTAATGAGTGCCAATCGAAAAATGCGTATGCCAAAAGCGAACTTCCTCTCCCACCTAGAGCAAGGTACTTACAATATCTTAAATCCTGGAATAGTCGATGAAATTAAGGAGTGAAAGTACGGTCTGCATCGACAGGACGTACCAGCTACAAGTTCAAATCCCAATAGACCTTTCCTTTCAACAGAAAAATACTCGGCTTTGGTGTGATTATTCAGAACAATCATCAAAGTCGAGTCATGCTACTGGGATTTTATGCTGCGTATGGGATAAAAAAGTGCGTTTCCATCTTTGTTGATTTGTTGAACTGTTTATTCGTTTAATATGCTTAGAATCAACGCATTGCAGTTCAACAAAGGCTATCATTACACTACTGGACAAAACACAAATTGAAACACTAAGGACACTTAGAAACACTAAGAAAAGCAGCTAGTGTAGCTATGTAAGCTACTTCTCTTTTGTTCTGTAATCTAAAATGTCCAGTAGTCTAGCTACCATTTTAAGGTTGTAAACGCCTACTGATCGGTAAGCCCCAAGGATTGCCGAGCAGCTAGTAACAGTAGGCTCGGCAATCCTAAGGGCTTACCAATCCAGTGGATTCAAATTCCAATTTTAAAAGAGTAGCCTTCAACGAATAAACAATTCAAACAAATAAATAGGTATATTCGGTTGCACAGATTTATCCCGTTTACAGTATACAAGCGTATTATTAAACAGCCACTACTGATCTAATAAGCTAACAAACCGAACACCATCCTTCCTATTTACGTTCTATTTACGAACAAGAATACAACTCACACTACTGGCATATAACTTAGATTGCATCACGGAAGATGGTGTCAGTTTATTTCCTGTCTGGTAGTTTCATTAAAATAAGTATACGATATATATGTTAGAGCAATTTTCAGAAGCGTGGAGCAAAATGATGGACAAGTTGATGGGGTGGTTAGATCAAACTATACTCATGTTTCCTAATTTATTGATAGCGGCAGTAGTGATGGGTGTCTCCATCTTTCTAGCACGCTACGTCAATAAATATACTTCCAAGCTCACTATAAAATTTACCAACAACAAAACAATTGGTAATGTCATGTCCAGCGTGGCTACGGCTGTATTTGTGATATTGACTTTATTTTTAGTACTCAGCATTCTCAACTTAGACAAGGCATTAACCTCTCTACTAGCAGGTGCAGGTGTTGTTGGTTTGGCAGTTGGTCTAGCATTACAAGAACCCTTGGTTAACTTATTTTCTGGGGTGATGATGTCAATCAGAGACTTATTCAACATCGGCGATTTAATAGAAACGGATGGCTATTTCGGCAAAATTAAGCGAATTGACCTTCGTTCTACGCTAATTGAGTTGCCAACGGGAGAGTTGGTCACCATCCCCAACAAACAAGTTTTACAGTCCCCATTGAAAAATTATACCGCCTCTGGCAAGCGCAGAATCGTACTCGAATGCGGTGTTTCTTACGGAGATAATTTGGATAGAGTGCAGCAGATTGCTTTGAATGCTATCAGTGAAGCAGTAGGAGAAGCCAAAGAAGATATTGACTTTTATTATACCAGCTTTGGTGACAGTTCTATCAATTTTATGATTCGATTTTGGCGTCAAGATTGCCGACAGCCAAACATCTTACAATCTAAGAGTGAAGCCATCATTGCATTGAAAAAAGCTTTTGATCAAAATGACATCAGTATTCCATTCCCAATCCGCACTTTGGATTTTGGTATCAAAGGTGGAGAGCGATTGGACGAAGTAATGATCGAATATCAGCCTGCTAACAATGTACACGCAAGCAATAACTAGAAACTAATGACCAATCCCATTGAGGAATGCGAAATAAGTAAAGTTATCTTCTTGAACGAGGAGACTTTGGTCTCAGTTTGTACTTCAAAAACCGCATATAGCCGAGCTACATAAGGCTTTTTTAAGTCTAAAATCAGGTCAAAAGATACCTTCAAGATGGTAAGGTTATTTATTTCGCGTTCCTAAAATCTACAAGAGAAGTTTTCATGGTAATAACATAGTGTTTTTCAGTGTCGTTGTCCGTCCCTACGGACAACGCCTGTTCTAATTAAGCCACCAACAAAAAATATTCACACAAAATGAAATATACATTCCTGCTATTGTTTACTGCGTTCTCCCTACTTTCTTGTAATGACCAGCAGGTCAATACTGAGGTAGAAGCCGTAAGCATCAATACTGAAGACCCTAGAGCAATACCAAAGGAAATTTACGAACGAGAAACACATGTACTGCAAGATGACGTGAGCGATGTACTAAATAATTTTGATCAGAAAATGGCGTATTTGGATGCTCAAATTGAGTCAGCAACGGGCGAAAGCCGTCTAGAGCTGGAACGTAAACGCGACTTTATCAGAGCAAATACAGCAGAGTTGAAAGCCAGCGTGAATTATCCTGATATCTCCATTCCCAACGATCCAGCTATCCTGACAGCCATTGAACAGAACATTGAGTTGTTGGCAAGGGAAATACGAGATTTGTAGTTGCTGACCATGTAATAATTTGATAGCGAACAAGACTATTCCGTTGGAAAAAATTAGCAATTTTAAATTCCGATTTTAACACTTTATGCATTATTAAAATTTAATTTTAACCAATTTTAACAATCATTTCAGAATTTAATTTGGCAAAAAATATCTAACGGACGACTGTTGCTCGTTACCAA
>JBCDKV010000039.1:0-14203 GCA_038746215.1 Bacteroidota bacterium
CCTGAGATCGCGCAACAAGTATACTCAAAGGTTTTTTATGGACGGAAACACAAATTTTCAGTTATTTTTCCTGAGAAAATAACTGAAAATTTGTGTTTCCGTCCGAAGAAACTCATAAAGCATACTTGTTGCTCAATTTTCTTGCATTGACTCAGAGTGTTCCCAAGTAAAATGTTAACAAAACTGAGAACTTGTACGACCCTAATCTTGAATAATGAACACCAAAGGACGGAGTTTTCCAATAGGACGTGCACCCTCTTCGACATTCAAAATTCCTTGTTCGATATTCGATATTTCCACAATTAAACAATGCCCTAATCAAATTACACAACAACTATGAAAACAATTACAACATTACTGCTGAGCCTCAGCTTTTTAGCATTACAAGCCCAACAAAACGCTTGCCGCAACAAAGATTGTCCAGAGGAATTGCTGGGTATCATCATTTTTGATCCAATCGAACCCAATATGGGGATTTACGACATTCGTAGAACGGATCGCTTCATCAAGGCATTCGATAATTTTCAAGCGATATTGGATACGTATGGAGGTGATATCGAATGGCAGCGCAAATACGAAAAAAGTGAATTAAGTGGACGCAACTGCCTGAAACACTACCAGTTGGAGACCTATTTTGCTTATGAGTACATGAAAAACGAAGCTTTTCGGGATTACGTGGAGGAGCAAGGTTTCGACGGCAAAAAGTTTAAAACGCAGGGCTTCGTGAGTGCGGATAAAGCGGTGAATTTGGAAAAAAATATGTCTTCGCAATGCGCCGCTACAATCAAGAAGATGATTAAAAACGAAGAAATAAATCCCGAAGGACTGAAAACTGCTTACAATGGATTGGGCATAGATTTGGGCTACATCGACCCTAATGTGAGCGCAATCGTTGATCGCAATCGACTGGAAGCAGGACGAGAAGGTTTGTGCAAAAATTTGGATTGTCCAGATGAATTGATGTCCATTGAACTGAATTTTCCAGTGATGCCCGACCCAATCGAAGGCTATACTTCTCGCCGAACAGACCGTTTTAAAGAAGCTTATTTGGCATTTCAGCGCATTGCGGATGCCTCTACTAAAAATGCAAACTGGGAGCAAAAACATGAGCAAGGTGAATTGGGTGGCGTTAATTGTGTACGTTACTACCAATTGGAGAGCTATTTCGCAAATGAATACCTAAATAATAAGGTGTTTCAGCAATTCATTGATCGACAAGGATTGAATGGTGAACAGTTTAAACGGCAAGGTTTTGATGCTTCCCGCAAAGGTATTCGTTTGGAGCAAGAAATGAGTAAAAGCTGTCCCGACCTCACCGAAGCCCTTCAAGATCAATCTCCCAACACAGCAGGCATGCAAACGGCTTTCAATGCACTGGCGAAAGATTTGGGTATCATTACTGAGATAGCAGAGGAGAGTATGCCCGAAGATACGGAGACAAGCGCACCAAAAAATATAGCTACACCCACTACTCAACCACCTGCGAAAGCGGAGACTACCAAAGACGAATCAAGCGGTACAGCGACAAATACAACAACAGCCGCACCAATGGAAGCAGCGGACGAACCAGCCGAAGATACGCCGCCAACCGCACCCAAAAATGTGGCATCTTTGGAAGGTATTGAGGATATGAACAAGCGAAAGCAAGTGGAAATGTTGAGCGAACGCGTAGCGCAATTACCCAATAAAGCAAGCGTAATGCCGCAAATCAATGAACTCACCAGCGATCTCGCCGATGCAGCGACGGATTTGGAAAGGCTGCAAAAGGAAGTCAAAGACAGTAGGGGAGAAGCGGCTGATTTAAAGACGGCACAAGCGGATTTGGAAGACGGTTTAAGTGATCTCCAAAAAGATACAAAAGCACTGGCTGACTTTAAACCCAAATTGCCAAATCCAGCACTCGACGAGCAAGTTCAAGCTGTGAACGAGCGTAGCGACCAACTCAATCAAGAAGCAAAAGCGCTAGTAGGAAAAGGAAAGGATTTGAATAAGAAATTGGGCAAAGTAGATAAGGATTTAGAAAAAGCAGCCCAAGATTTAGCAGATCGGAATAAAGCAAAAGCTGACTTGCTCGAACAACTGGACAAAGTGGAAGCCGATCAGCAAGCCTTGAGGAATGAGTTGGCGGATAAGCCGAAGAAGAAATTAGAACAACTGACCAAAGAAACGGGAGCAGCCATAGCGGACGCCAACAAACTTTACGAAGCACTTGCCGAGGAAACAAACAAAGGCAAAGCATTGCAAAACGAGCTAGCCGCATTGGAAGCAGAAAAAGAAAAATTAGCCAAGGAACTAGATGCGTTGCAAACACAAACGGATGCCTTGCAAGCAGCCCAAAATGCAGCAAAGAATGATTACGATCAAGCAGCGGAAACGGTCGCCGCCATTCAAGCAGAAGAGGCGAAACGAGAAGGTTTGCAGGACAAAATGAAAGCACTACCTTCCGAATCGGCGCTGGGCAATGCAGTTGCAGATTGTAGCAGTGGTATGCGAGACCTGCAAGCGACTTTTGAGGTACTCGATGAGGAGCAGGATCGTTTGCGAGAGGAACTAGATAAAAGAAGAGATCGCGCCAATGATTTGCTGGATACTGCCATTGAACTAAAGTCCGCTATCAGCGAACTAAAATCGGACAATAACGCCGATCCTTTGATGTACAAAATTGTGCGGGCGGCGGATGAACTAACCGATGCGGTGGATGATGTACGCACGGATTTGAGCGATCTAAAAGAGCAAAGAGCGACTGCTTTGGATGCACTTAGAGACCTCAATCAGAACATCAGCGATTTAAAGCAAGGCTACAACGAGCAAGCGACTGCTTTCAATGAATTGGAAACTGGCTTGAATGAATTACTGCCCCAAAAAAGACGCTTAACGGAGCGCATTGAAGCAGGAGAAGGCGATGTAGATCAATTGAGTGCAAATGTGGATGCTTTTCTAAAACGTTTCAAAGCATTGGAAGCGGATGCCCGTTGTGAAGGTTTGGATGGACTAAAGACCGCCAAAACTGAAATTGAAGACCAACAAAAAAATATCCAATCGGAAGCCGATGAACTGACAAATGCCCTAGAAACTGCCGACGAAAGCCTCTCCGATTTGCAAGCGCAATTAGACGGCTTGAAGCAAAAAGAAGTAGCAGAAACGGAAAAGGTGGAAGCCTTGCAAAAGGAGGAAGAAAAGATGCAAGAGATGTTTGCGGATAAAAGTCTAAAAATAGAACCCGTGCCGCTGGAAGAGTGGTCGGAAGAAACGGAAGTCGCTAGGGATGCTTGGGAAGCCACTTTGCAAGAGGAGGAAGAACTGGTAGAAGGACTCAAAGGTCGCTACTACGAAGTGAAACTCAAACGAGCGGATGAAGTCGTGGCGATTCTTTTCCCCGTTGGTCGATACTATATGAATATGGACGCTTTCAACCAAGATTACGGTGCGGCAATCGGTACGTTTATCTACGAAGCTACTTATCATTTGGACGAAGGCAAACGCGTAAAATTATTCATACAAGGTAGCGCAGATGCCACGGGCGACGAGACTTTCAAAGGCAATCTGAACAGTGAATATCTTTTCAACGAAATAGATGTTTTGCCCAAAAAAGCGGAAGGTTTTGAAAATGAATTGGAAACCAAAGATGTTCCGAGGTCAGGCTTCACCAATAGTGATTTGCCCAATCTTCGCGCCAAATACCTCAAAGAAATTATCTCTTTCCGTTCTTTCGATAAACTAGACGCCGTACTACTAGATGGTGTCGTGACGGATACAGAAGATGAAAAAGAGCGCAACGCCACGCTTTATTTGTTCATTTCGGATGAGGTGTTGGGGAAAGGCTAGTACAGCTATTGGTCATTAGAGTACACTACTGGACAAAGCACAAGTAAAAATATTAAGGACACTTAGAAAAGCGGCTAGTGTAGCTGTGTAATCCGCTTCTCTTTTGTTTTGTAATCTAAGAGCTTGTTTGGAGCATTATCTTCCTGTAAACCAGTATTTTCCGAACCTGACTTTGAAAATAATCGCTGCTAACCCATCCGCGAAGCGGTTCTCTCACTTAAATATTCACTGAATATTTACCTAAAGGATCGTTCGTTCATCTCGATAAAGTCGCTATTATTTTCTTCGCCAGAACCGTAAACTGCTGATTTACAGTTCAATCGTGCTCCAAACAAGCTCTAAAATGTCCAGTAGTATACAATCAGAGCTTACTTGGAGCACTATCTTACTGCAAACCAATATTTTCTGAACCTAGCTTTGGAAATAATCGCTGCTTTGTCCTAAAAAAACTTGATCAAATTTGGCAGGCTCGATACCACCAAATTTTAATATAAACATAATGATTTTCACCTAGGAAATACTAAGGGAACAAAATGCACTTTTTGTCCCAAGTCGAGTGTAGCATCTAACTAGACAGCTACTCCATTTTCACCTCCTCCATCGACTCAAATAAAGAGTACTGCACCGCTTCCACTTTCGTCTGGTATTCTGCAAAATCGTTTTGTACCAAGGCGTTCACCTGACCAATCACTTCCGCCGTTTCACTTTTAGCTTTTGCCATTAAAGTGTTGATGGCTTGCGTAGGCGATTTTTCCATAGAACGCAAATAACGCCCCACACTCGAAAGCGTTGAGTTCAAATTATCAGCAGTGCGCTGAATCCCTTTCAAATCATCGGGCTGCATGTACAATCCTTCTAATACTTTGATACTATCTTTCAAAGATTTTCCCATGGCTTTGATCGTTTTGACCGTAGAATCAGGTGCGTGAACTAGGGCTTTATCAACCAAATCAATCGTCTTTTTCACCGCTTGCAATTGCTGAAATCCTTCATTGGCAGTTTTGACCACATCGTAATAAGCTTCGTAGGTAGCTGCAATGGCGTCGAAATCGTGATCGTTAGCATCCAGACGCGGATCGAACTTGACGTTTAGCATCGTTGAATCTTTAGCATCGCCATAAGTAAAGATCAATTTGTAAGTATCGGGTTTTACTTGGTAGCCGCTCGGCATATCCTCATCGGGCTTCACCATTCGGCGCGAAGGATAGCGGACGCCATCGTGTCGCATATTCCAATAAATGCGATTCATGCCCGTATCTATTTTCGTCGAATAAGTACGAATCGTATCGCCTGCACTGTTCAGGATGGTAATTTTGACCTTGTCGTTTTTTTTCTTTTCGTCTGATGGCTGCTCATCCTCCGATGAGGTTTCTTGCTTGGGCTTCACCCACAAAGTCAACATTGCGCCACTTGCTCTATTGTCGCCGATATACTCGCCATTGGCTGCAAAACGGATGCCGTCCACCGAGCGGTAGTTGGCGAGATAAGCATCGGGAGCTGCAAAAACTTTGAAGTCCTGATCTAATACTTTGCCACCCGTTTGTGCAATTGCTCGAATGGGGCGAATATCATCCAAAATCCAAGCTGCTCGACCAAAAGTACCGACGATTAGATCGTGTTCTCTGGGATGAATTTTCAAATCACGCGTCGAAACCGAAGGAAAACCGTTCATCCATTGGCTCCAATTTTTCCCCTTATCTATACTCACGTACAAGCCATAATCCGTTCCTAGCCAGAGCAAGTTTTCTGCTACGGGATCTTGCACAATGGAAAGTGCGTGTCCATTGACCTGTTTTTCATCGACAATCTGTCGAAAAGTCGCGCCGAAATCTGTGGTATGAAATGCCATAGGTCGCCAGTCGTTTCTGCGATAGTCGTTGACGATCACAAAAGCTTCTCCTGCATTTTGCTTAGAAAGTTCGATGTAAGGAATCCAACTGCCTGCCTTCACATTGGGTAAATTACCGCCTACATTCGTCCAAGTCGCGCCGCCGTCTTTGGTGATTTGTAGATTACCGTCGTCCGTTCCAACCCAAATGACACCTTCGTCGATTGGACTAGGAGCTATGGCAAGAATCGTGGTATGATTTTCTGCTCTAGTATCGTCTATCGTTAGTCCGCCACTTTCATATTGCTTTTGTTTGGTGGTGTCGTTGGTCGTCAAATCAGGCGAAATAATTTCCCAGCTTTTGCCACAATCCATGCTTTTATGCACGAACTGGCTACCAAAATACAGCCCACAATCTTCGAAGGGATTCTGCGCAATGGCAGCGTTCCAATGGAAACGGAGCGGCGTATCATCTTTAGTGTTGACGGGTTTAATAAAGGTGGTCTTACCCGTTTCACGATCTACCATACCAACATTACCGCCTTGAGACATGGCGTAGACGTAGCGATTGTCCTTGGGGTGAAAAACCACATCGAAACCATCGCCAAAGTAAACTTCTTGCCAGTCGTTATTGCGAATGCCGCCGCTTTTCCACGTCCAACTTGGGCCTACCCAAGAGCCATTGTCCTGCATGCCACCCGCCACATTGTAAGGGATCTCCATATCGTAGCTGATATGATAAAATTGCGCGAGTGGGATGTTATCAACAAATCGCCAAGTCTTCGCACGGTCGCGCGAAATATTCAGCCCCCCATCGTTACCGATAATCATGTAGTCAGGGTCTTCGGGATGTATCCAAAGCGCGTGGTAATCGGGATGCACCGTTTTCGTTCCCCAGTAGGGCATAATGACTTGGAAGTTTTTACCACCGTCTTCGCTCTTCGAGACCAAAGAATATAAACTATAGATACGATTTTCATTTTGTGGATCGACGTAAATATCCGAGTAGTAGAAAGGGCGATTACCAATTTCTGTTTTGTCGGTTGCTATTTTTTTCCATTTTTCGCCGCCGTCCGTCGATTTGTAGAGCGCATTTTCTTTAGCTTCTACCAATGCGTAGACGATGTGTGGCTGAGAAGGCGCAATCGCCAACCCGATGCGACCCAAAATACCTTTAGGCAGCCCATCCTTTTCGGTGCGTTTCGTCCAATTGTCGCCGCCGTCGTGCGTCACATAAATACCTGAGCCTTCGCCACCCGAATTGAACGTCCAAGGTTTGCGACCAAATTCCCACATGGCAGCCATAAGCTTATTGGGATTGCTGGGATCGACGACCAAATCGGCGATACCCGTCTCCTCATTGATGGAAAGGATATGTTCCCAAGTTTTGCCACCGTCATTGGTGCGATAGACGCCGCGTTCGGGATGTGATCCCCAAGCCGAACCCTGCGCCCCAACGTAGACGACATTGGGATCATCGCGGTGGATAATGATGCGGTGGATAGTCTTAGTTTTTTCTAAACCCATCATCTGCCACGTCTTGCCGCCATCTATGCTTTTGTAGATACCGCCACCGCTGTTCTGGGAGTTCCTTGGATTACCTTCGCCTGTTCCCACCCAAATTTCTGCTGGATTTTGCTGATTGATGGCAACTGCACCAATCGATTGTACTGCTTCCTCGTCAAAGATCGGTGTCCAATTGATGCCGCCATTTTCGGAAAGCCAAACACCGCCCGAAGCTGCGCCCGCAAAGATGCGATCTGGTTCGCTTAAATCGACATCTATAGAAGTGATACGACCACTCATGCCCGCTGGCCCAACGTTTCTTATTTGTAGTCCTTCCAGTTGTTTAGTGTCTAGTTTTTGGGCGTTCATAGTGACTGCTAAAAATAAAAATAGCAGGGTGAATATCTGTCCTTTGCTCATTTGTAAAGTGCTTTAGTAATGGTAAAACGATAACTTATTATTTTACCATTAATGCAAATAACGACTATGCATATCTCGTTTTTCCTGACATTTGACTCAGATATAATTCAGGTCAATATTCATAAATTGAGCAACAAGTATGCTCATTAATTCTCTTCGGACGGAAACACCGATTCTCAGTTATTTTTCCTGAGAAAAATAACTGAGAAGTAGGTGTTTCCGTCCATAAAAAATCTTTAGGCATACTTGTTGCGCGATCTCAAATACTTTACTAAGTTTCAAAAGTTTAGTAAAGCTGTACTACCGCAAGATGGAGCATTTTACCCGTTATTCGCATTGATTACTAATCACACAAACTCAGTTACAACTTATTAATCAACCATAATACCAATCCGACTGCCAATACAATGATGCCAATAGTGATGAGCAAATCTGCTACGCCTGCTAGTCCTAGCACTGCAATAATGACGCCAATTAACAAAATAACCAGCCCTAGCTTAATACCACTCGTATCTGCTCCCGCCGCACGCTTTTGCATTTTGGTTTTCATTTTTTCGATGCGCTTTTGCAGCTTAGCTTTCTTCTTTGCAGAGAAATTTTTCCACTTCTCTACCATGTCCTTTTTGGCGACTTCCTCGGTTTTTTCTGTAGTCTTTAGCTCTTCATTAACGTAAGCTCTAGGTGCAGCACTCAATTGGAATAAAGCAAAGCATAATAAGATAGCAGTTAGGGAACTTGTAAAATATAACCTACCCATTTTATGCACTCTTTTTCCTTTATTCCTCGTTGAAAAGCCTCGTCGTAGCCCTGCTATGCCTACGTTTTTCGCCTTGACTAAAGAAAAAATAGTCTCGTAAAATTTGGGTAGCTTATTTTCTACAAATTCCCTTAAATAGAATTTCATCATGATCAATAAATTTTGTGTATTAATTTGACACTAAAAGATCATTTTGAAGTCTGTGTTCGATTAGTGACTAAAAAGTCATGCGACCAATTCCGCTGCTTCTTGTCGAATACGCACGGCATTTTTATTCGGCTTGATTCTACTGGCACTTCTTCTTGCCCAAACTTGGGTAAATTCTGCCCCTAAAATTAAAATCATAGCACTGTAATAAACCCATAGCATTAAAGATGCCAAAGCACCCGCACTTCCGAAAGTAGTCGTTACACTGCTGTTTCCGATGTATAAACCGATGACAGACTTCCCTAAAATGAACAAGACAGTCGTAAACAAAGCACCTACCCAAACATATTTCCATGAGATGATGGCATCGGGCAAGTATTTGAAGAGCAGCGTAAATATGACAAAGGTGATAAGTCCTGAAATGATGATTGGTACCGTAAAGGTTAGCGTCTGATTGAGCATAGGGAATAATCTGATAATTTCATCGGAAAAGAAAGCCGCTACGGAATTAAGTCCTAGAGATACCAGAAAAATGAAACCCAGCCCTAGTATAAAAGTCAAGGAAAGCAGACGATTTTTAATGTAAGCCACAATGCCGTTCTGTGGGTCTTCTTTGATGTTCCAAGCGCTATTGATGGCGGTTTTGAGTTGATTAACGACCGCCGTAGCACTAAACAACAAAGCTCCAATACTGATGATAGTAGCCAAACCAGATTGCCCACTCGTGTAGGCGTTTTTGACGATTTCTTGCAGTTGGACTGCCGTATCTCTTCCCAGTAATCCGCCCAATTGTTCGTAGAGTTGTCCTCGCACCGCCTCTTCACCTAAAAAGAAGCTAGACACGGCCAAGACAATGACCAAAAGCGGCGCGATAGAAAATACCGTGTAATAGGACAGTGCTGCTGCTAATGTAAAGGCACTGTCATTAGTAAATTCAGTGAATAACTCTTTGACGAAGCTTATAGTACGTTTATGAAAAGGCTGCTTTTTCATCTTCGATAAAATAAAATTAGAAATAGAAGATCATTAAAATGAATTAGAAGTCATTCATTATTCGTATATACGGGATGTACGAAGCCTTATTTCTCTTAATATTTCTCCTGTCTCCTAAAAACTCTTCAGGCATACTTGTTGCGCGATCTCAAGGGATTGACCAAGTACTATTTCGAGCGTTACTAAAAATTTCGTACAACCCTAATTCGCATAAATAAAAGAGAAAAGTTATTTAGTAACGGTCAAATAATAACTTCCCGATTTATGACGGCATCTTTCGTCCTGCTACTGCGTTGAAAAGCCTCGCCAGCCGAGAGGATTCCTACGTTTGACTCAGAAAAGGGAACCCTTGCATCCCTTTTGCTGAGTAGTATCAGAACAAAATCTGCTCGGTCAAAATGTGGAACTTATTGTTTGTCCGTTACTTAGCATGTTCGATTTTTTAGTACACTGTAAATTAAATTTATTTGCTTATTGGACCGTTATTTATTTTCTCATACCCAAAAAAATGAGTCCCAAAACACTGACTCCAATGAGTCCCCAAATCCAATACGAAAACTTTTCCTCCGATTGCACAGGCATTTGATTGCCATAATTCAACAAAGCCGCCCAATAGAAAGGATGGGCTTGCTTTAAAGAAATGGTGTTGTTCAAAAAATCGAGCTTTGCCTGTTGCATCGCGATATCTTTGGGTTGTGCTGTTTTCAAATGACGATAAAAATCTTGAATCAAAGTGGAAGTAGAAGCATCTGGCACTTGCCAAAGGCTCATCACCGTAGAAGCGACACCAGCATAGGCAAAGGCATGCGAAAGACTCATCACCCCTTCTCCTTTTTGCAATTGTCCCATACCTGTATTACAAGCACTTAGCACCACTAAATCGGTATTCAATTGCATATTATAGAGTTCATAAGCAAAGAGCGAGGCATCTTCTGTGTTGTCGTCTTTAACATCGTAGAATAATAATTTGGAACGCAATGGAAAAGAATCATTCACGATGCCGTGCATGGAAAGATGCAGATTTTTGTAGTTGTGTGCAATAGATTTGAATAAGGCTTCCGTTGCTTGAGTGGTCGAAAATAAATCACCACCCATTAGTTGATTCACCGCTTTTACCTCCTCCAAAGCACCTGGCAAATTATAGTTTCCATTGCGCACTAAAAGTCGAGTCAATTGATCGCTTTCCTTTAGTGCTTCTTCGTAGGAAGGGGCAAAAGCAGCGAGGTATTGCTTTGCTTCGGAGCGATAAGCTTGTTGTTTTGCTAATATGGAAGCAGAATAAGCATAGCTGATTGCGTATGGCTTCAATAAATAAGGCAAAAAGCGAAAGTCATTTTCATTTTCGATGAATGCCGTGGTCAAAATTTCAAAAGGAAGATACGCCAAAACCCCATCGGGAATGATAATAAGCCGTTCTATGTTTTCGGTTTTTTCTAATACATCTTCTAATAGCAATTCATAGAGCGAAAAAGCCAATTTTTGATAGCTTGCTACTTCCATATTTTGCTCAATGATGCTCATGCGGAAAGTCTCAATTTGTTGCAGTAAATCACTGGGCAATGCTTTTGGGACAATTTTGGTTTCCTGCTGATCAGCATACAAAATAAAGAGATGAGCATCGCCCACAAAATACTGAATCATAGCTTGATTTGGGGCTAATATTTCCTGCTGAATAGCACTTAAATTCGTAGTGCTAGCTGCATATTTTAGTTGATGATAGCTGGAATATTGTTGCTCTAAAGTATCTATTAGTTTTTCCAGTAGGCGATTGTTCGTAATCAGTTGTGCTCGCAAATCTACACTTGACTGTTGTGCTTTTTCTGCTTCAAAAATCTCTTGTTCTAAGTCTTTGATGGTGCGTTTTAAATCTAGCTCTCTTTGAAGCAATCCATCAGGGATATTGGCTTGTGATTTGGCTTGCGATTCGCTGAGTTGATCGAGGAGTGAAACCGCTTTGGATTGTTCGGTCAGTTCAAAACAACGCGCAAGATAGGCTGGCTGTCCTGTTTGTTCGTAGAAGGCTAAATTAGCTCGGATAGCCGATTCAAAAATGCGTTTAGATTTGGCAGCGAGAAAGCGTTTAGAAGCATCGGCTGCTACTTCATTTTGCATCAGATGGATAAGGACAAAAAGAGAATCGTAGGTAGCAATAGCAAGTGCTTGATAGCTGGAAGCTTCGGATATAGCTTCCAGCGTTTTTGCTTTATTTTGGAGGACTTCTACTAGACTGATTCTATCTTGAATAATCGCAGCTTGAATTTTGGGATTTTTAGTAAAATCATCTGCCTCAAAATCAGTGACTAGCAATTGGATAGCCGTCTGAAAATCCTCCAAAGCAGCAGCATAATTCCTTTGATCGAAATGTATTTCTCCTCTGTTATTGGTATTGATAGCTAGACTGATGTTGTCGTCGAGCGATTCATCAATCACCAGCGTTTTTTTGATTTGTTCAAAAGCTTTTTCAAATTGTTTCAGGGCTTTGTAGGCTAGTGCAAGATTGGTTCTATTAGTCGATTCGTAAGCTTTTTGTGTATCATAGAAAGTATGATTGATTTTAATTGCTTGTTGCAGTGGTTCGATTGCTTGTTGAAAATACGCTTTTTGACCCGTCTTCTCTCCTAGACCTAAATAAGCAGTCCCAATATTGTTGTAGGCATCTGCCATTGCATAATAGTCGTCCTCATATTTTTCTGCGATACTCTCGTAAATATCAAGCGTCCTTTGCCCATATGCAATTACTTTTCCGTATTCTCTAGTATCCAAAAAAAAGGACGATAAATCTGCGTAAAGAATCGCAATATGCCAAGGCTCGTCCTCATAGATTGCTTCGTAAAGTTTTTGAGCAGCGGAATAATAGGTCTTTGCCGTCTGAATATCGTTTTTGAGCGAATTCAGATAGCCCAGTTCTCGATAATTGTTCGCTAGTAAAGCAGCATTAGGATTTGGGTTGCTTAGCAACAAGTCAACACTTTTCTTATAACTTTTTTCTGAGCGTTGAAGTGCATTCATTTGCTCTAATGCTGAACCTATATTTTTTTAGCCTTTGGCAATATCATTGTGATTGGCAGGTAGGAAAGTTGAACGCAAATCAATTGCTTTTTTCCAATAGTTTATACTTTTTTGATACGCCTCCAAATAGTAATGACTAACGCCCAATTTATGATACAAAAGCGCAAGTGTGCTGTCTTCAGGAGGATGATCCATGACTATGGATAAGGCAGTCTCCAAATCGGTTTTGGCAGCTTCGTATGCGTTCAATTCATGTTGCAGCAGGCTTTTATCCAAACTTGCTAGAAGAAAATCTTCACAATCTTTTTCCCTTAATAGCTTAGTTATCCAACTGTCATATTCCTCAAGTGCAGCTTCGTATTCCTCGTTTTCGATCAAAGCTTTTATCGTTTGCTCGCTTTGCCCAAAGCCAACAGCACAGTAAATTATGAAAAAATGTATTAAAAAAGCTCGCATGACAGTTTCGATTTAGGTTATTTTTTACAAGTTCCTCTGTTGAGTGGAAGCATAAGTAGTAATTTCTCATATGGAAGCTTCTGGACAGTTTGCGAAGCCTGAGCGTCTGCCTTTGAGGGTTGCGAGGCTTTGTAAACTTAGCTTTACAAAAGTAACAGCGGGAAAAACCGCCCTCAACTTTCGCAAAGCATCCGTACAGGAGAAATTGCTAAAGCATAAGTAGGTGGACTCAAAAAATATTGATAATCAACAATATAACATGAAAAACGACTACTATTCTAAGGTTGTAAACGCCTACTGATCGGTAAGCCCTAAGGATTGCCGAGCAGCTAGTAACAGTAGGCTCGGCAATCCTAAGGGCTTACCGATCCAATGGGTTCAAATTCCACTCTTAGAAGAGTAGCCAGAGGACTCAAAAAATATTGATAATCAACAATATACCATGAAAAACCACCAAAATCCAAACACTTTTTTCATGCCTCAAATGACGAAAAATAGTAATTGTCCCTAAATTTAAGGATATTTAGTGGTCACAAAATCCCTTCACCAGTACTCTCTTCTACAAACGTACATTAGCTATGAAACATTTCGGACTCCTCTTTTCTATTTTCTTGTTCGCACATACGCTCCATGCTCAAAATCCAATGCCTTTATTTGCAAGTGATTCTTTGGTTAATACATCAAGTACGCTAAATGATCAACAAACACCAGATATTGCCATGGACACCGCGGGCAACTATATTGCGACTTGGTTCAGTAATGCTAGCGGTGATTTTGATGTCCTAGCTCGAAGATACGATAAAAATGGCACACCAATAGGTAGCCAATTCACAGTCAATACAGAAACAAGCAATATCCAGATTCAAACGGATATCGCAATGGATCAGGATGGAGACTTTGTGATTGTCTGGCAAAGTTTTGGGCAAGATGGAGATAGATATGGTATTTATGGGCAGCGATATGATAAAGATGGTATGGTTCAAGGAAGTGAGTTTCAAATAAATCAAACGACAGCAGATGACCAATTTTTCCCAGATGTGGCGATGGATACCGCAGGAAATTTTGTGGTGACTTGGCACAGTGGAATAACTACTGATTACGATGTGTATGCAAGAGTCTACGATAAAAATGGCGTGGCGCAAACATCTGAAATCCTAGTACATGATCCTTCAACGGATTTGCAGTGGTATCCTTGTGTTGTACTAGATCAAGATGGCGACTTTATAATTTCTTGGCAGGAAAGAGTAGTGAGCGCACCAGCA
>JBCDKV010000040.1:0-14102 GCA_038746215.1 Bacteroidota bacterium
TCCAAAAAATAAGTTGAAATCTGTGTTTCCGTCCATAAAAACCCTTTGGGCATACTTGTTGAGCGATCTCAGGAGCTTTACTAAAATTTTTCTCAGACATCACCAAAATTTCGTACAACCTTAGTAACAGACAAAAAATGCCGTCACAAATCGGGAAGTTATTATTTGACCGTTACTTAATACTATTCAAGAGATTTTCCAAGGCTTGCTTCGAGCATGGCTAAAAACTTATATCTTCGTATAGGTTTAGCCCTTCTTTCATATTCCTTACAGTCAAAACAAAACAACAATCATGCTTGACTTAGCCATCGTCCTGCTCTATTTTGCGGCGATTTTTATTACCGCTATTTCTGGTAGAGTGAAAGAAGAAGCGACGGTAGAAGAATACTTTTTGAGTTCTCGCAACCTAAGATGGCCTTCTATTGCGCTATCTAGCATCGCTACCAATATCAATGGCTATCAGTTTTTGGGGATGATGGGATCGGCTTATCTGTACGGTTTGGCACAGGCGAGTTTGGAGATCAATGCGGTGCAAGGTATACTGATGGCAGCTTTTATATTCGTACCACTTTTCTTGAAAGCGCGCGTCATTACCATTACGCAGTACATTCAGCAACGGCTAGGTAAAACAGTCGGACTTTTTTACAGCATTGCTAACTTGCTTATTTTTTCCACGATCACCTTGGGTGCTGCACTTTTCTGGGGTGCTTATGCCGCCGACTTGGTTTTTGAAGATTACTTTTCCATGGTATTGGGCGAAAATCGGATTCGACGCATCAGTATCATCGTGGTCGGATTAGGTGTTTTTTCTGCGATTTATACCTACTTTGGTGGATTGAATGCCGTCGTCAAGACCGATATTATCCAATTTAGCATCTTGCTGTTTGGGGGCTTTGTGGTATTATTCATCTCGATTCATCATTTAGGGGGTTGGGGCGAACTGTACAGAAAAACACCGCAGTTGATGAAACTCCATTTGCCAGCCGACCATCCGACTTTGCCTTGGATTCATATCTTTGGACTTTTCCTACTCAATATCAATTATTGGTGCGCCAACCAAACGATCATGCAACGTTCACTAGCGGCGAAGAGCTTACGACACGCTCAAATTGGCTTAATGGCAGGCGGTGTGATGAAGTATGTGATGGCAGTGCTAATCGTAGTGCCAGGTATTGCACTCTACGGTATTTTGAGCGAAAGCGGAGGGCTGGCAGAACCCGATATGGCGTTTCCATATCTAGTGCGAGAGTATCTACCGATTGGTTTGAAAGGTGTCATTCTCTGCGCTTTATTTGCTTCCTTGATGAGTACTGTGGACTCCACTTTCAACTCATTAGCCACGCTTTGGTCCATCGACATCTATCAAGGCTACATCAACAAAACGGCTACCGATCAGCAAATCGTCAAGGCAGGAAAGAACACCATTTTGGTCACCTTAGTATCGGGCATCACTATGGGCTTAGTGCTACTCTACATCAAATTCGAGAATCCCGAAGCCGCTTTCACTCACACCCTGAACGAATTGCGCTACTACATCAACTGTGGCATCGTCGTCCTCATTTGTACGGCTGCTTTCATGGCAACCCCCAGTCGAAAGGCAACCCTCATTGGCTTCCTGTCCACTATTCCATTGCACCTCGTTATCATTGCCCTTTTCCCAGACATGAATTATTTCGTGCGTGCGATGTGGGTGATTGTCATTGCCCTTTCCTTTGTCATGTTGACGAGCGCGAAGGGTGGATTGCGTACTTGGAAAGAATTGATTCAATACGATTCGCCCGAAATACTACGGGTTGGAGGCGTATTATTATTGTCTTTGGTGTTATTGCACGTGGTGTTTCATTAAGAGTAGGCTGTTGGACATTAGGACAAAATAAACCACTAAGACACTAAGGAAACTAAGATAATATGCTGAAAATCAAGCCATAAGAGCTACGTGTTTCTATGTGACTATGTTTTAAAAATGTCCAGTAGTGTACATTAAAAGCTTGTTTGGATTTTTTCTGCCTGATAATCAATATTTTACGAACCTGACTGCCTGAAAAATGAGCTCCGTATCTAGATATGCAACTAATTTTTCACCTTGTCAGAACCGCAACCTACTGATTATCAGTTTATAAAAATTCCAAACAAGCTCTAAAAAATCAAAAAATTGTTCGCATCAACTCCTCAAAACTTTGTGCCTCTTGATACAAATGATCTTGATAAATAGTTGCACTAAAACGTAGATAATGCGGGCGGTCATTGCGCAGCACCAAATCAATACTGATGTTGCCAAATTGTTGATCTATCTTCTTGCCTTCCTCGAAGAAAGTTCTAGGCTTTAGATAGTGTTTTTGGATACTTTCCACCCAATTGGGGCGATTGTAGGTACGAACATCTGATAGCTGCAATCTGTAGTTAAGTTGCTTAATTTTGTCCTTTAAAAAATCCAAAAAGTGTACGGTATCCCGCTTGCTGTATCGCGTTTGGTGAAAAAAAACGACGAAGCCTTTCATATTGGACGTATTCAAAAAATCTATCGCGTCGTCTGTGTCATTGGGCAGCGTTTGGTATAGGGCAAATTGCTGGTTGAGCCAATCCGACAAACGACGGCAGACTAAGGTGTTTTTCCAATGTTCGTAGTCTGCTTGCTCTTCCGCTGAACGTTGGATGAGTTCGTGTACAGCAGGTCGTATTGGCGAACTTTGTTCTGCGCTCGAAAACAGCGATTTAATTTGCTTCCATAGTTCATTCATGTAGTGTAGAACAGCTTTTGTCTCGCAATGTTTTCGACAAAAGGCTCGGCAATTCTCATGGCTTACCGAGCTGACTGCTCGCTTCCAACTTCTGACCTCTAGTTATAATGATCGCCTATATTCTGAGGATTAGGCTCGCCTAGCTTTCCTACCGATTTGGCAACTAAAGTCGAAACCGTCGCATCTCCCGTTACGTTAATCACCGTTCTGAGCATATCTAAGGGACGATCTACTGCCAAGACCAGTGCGATTCCAATTGGTAATTTGTCCGCTGGAAAATCAATGCTCTGTAAAACAATGACGAGCATGATAAGCCCCGCACCAGGCACAGCCGCCGAACCAATAGAAGCCAACAAAGCCGTCAAGACAATCACCAATTGATCGGATAGTTCCAGATTGTGTCCCAGCGCAAAAGAGATAAAGACCGCTGCCACGGCTTGGTATAAACTTGTGCCGTCCATATTAATGGTTGCACCAACGGGCAGTACAAAACTACTCACCTCTTCGTCCACGCCAACGTGTTCGGTCACTCTTTCCATTGTGACGGGTAAAGTGGCTGCACTGCTACTCGTAGAAAAAGCTAGTAATTGCGCCGGACTGATTTTATTGAGAAACCATAGCGGATTCTTGCCCGCAAAAAACCAAACGGCAGCACTGTAGACACCAACCATCAGTATTAATCCTGTGATAACAGTCATCATATAGACACCCAAGGCACTCAGCACTTCTGAGTTCGGCGCATTAACTACTACATTAGCTAGTAGCGCAAATACCGCATACGGGGCAGTGTACATGATGAGGTCTACCATTTTTAGGACTACATCGTACAAGCCGTCAAATATTTTGTTGATTGGTTCTGCTTTTTTTGGGTCTATCAGTAACAGGCAAATACCAAAAAGTACACTGAAAAAGATCACTTTTAACATGCTGCCATTATCAGAAAAGGCACTAAATACATTGGTTGGTACAATATCTACTAATGCTTGCAAAGGTCCCGAATCTTGCTGTTTACCCGCATTGTCTATGGTAGCCTGCGCCTTTGCACCATCCGTTTGTACGAGCAGCGCATCCAGCGTTTCCTGAGAAATGCCTTCGCCTGGTCTAATGATATTTACAAGGGTCAAGCCAAGCGTAATCGCAATGACGGTGGTCAAAATATATATCACAATTGTTCGACCACCAATTGTAGAAAATTTAGAAATATCTTTCAAATCAGACACGCCTTTCACCAAAGAGGCAATGATGATAGGGATGGCAATCATTTTGAGCAATCCGATAAAAATATCTCCGAAGGGCTTAATCCAATCTTGAACGAATTGATTCCATCCTTGCATATTGGCGATGATGCCAAAAATGACTCCTAGAGCCATCCCAATGAGTATCTGCCAGTGCAATGCTATTTTTTTCATGTAAGATGTTTGTTATTATTTTTTAGGTGTTTACGAAGGCCTGTTTTTCTTAACATTTTACTCACCAATAGCCTGAGTCAATGCCAGAAGATCGCGCAACAAGTATGCTTGGTAAATCTCTTCGGACGGAAACACAAATTTCAACTTATTTTTCTCTAAAAAATAAGTTGAAATTTGTGTTTCCGTCCATAAAAAACCTTTGGGCATACTTGTTGCGCGATCTCAAACACTTTGCTCAGTTTCAGAAGTTTAGTAAAGCTGTTACTACCATGGAATGTGATATTTTACCCTTTATTCGCATTTTTTATGGAATGTTGTCTGTCGATTGATTTTGTCCGAGTATTTAGCGATTTTAGGATTGCCGAGTCTACTGAACTGTTTAATCGTCTTCATAATTTAGAACCATAGCCACACAAAAGAAAAATTCATGTCAGTATTTGTTATCAATTTATCTTACTTATTAGGTGCATTGGCTTTCGTGATCGGCTTGCGCCGACTGAGTTCGCCCGATACCGCACGACGAGGCAACATCTTAGCGGCCATCGGTATGGGCATCGCCATACTCGCCACCTTGTTCAATCCTGCCATAGTCGGCAACAACAACTATGCTTGGATTTTCGGAGGCATGGTCTTGGGCGGCGTCATCGGATGGGTGGTTTCCAAGCGAGTACAAATGACCGCCATGCCACAAATGGTCTCTATTTTTAATGGACTTGGTGGAGCGTGTGCGGTGGTTCTGGCGATGATTGAATTGTACCAGCATTACAGTTTTAGCGCGAAAAGCGTACAAGAACTGGTCGTCATTGCGCTTGCCCTTTTGATCGGTGCGATTGCTTTCACAGGTAGTCTTTTGGCGTATCTGAAACTGGATGGAAAAGTTTGGGACAGCCAAGTGACACTCCCTAAGCACAACATCATCAATATTGTCTTGCTCTTTATTACACTTGGACTCACTATCTACTTAGTGGCAACGGGTGGTAGTATGTTGCTGGCACTTATCCTAATGGCGGTTGCCTTGGTCTATGGCTTTTCTTTTGTTGCGCCCATCGGCGGTGCGGATATGCCTGTGGTCATTTCACTACTCAATTCTTTCACAGGATTATCAGCAGCCGCAGCGGGCTTGATCTACGGTAATAACATCATGCTAATCGGTGGTATTTTAGTTGGTGCATCAGGTACTATTCTGACAGTTTTGATGTGTCAAGCCATGAATCGCTCGCTCTTTAATGTCTTGATTGGTGGATTTGGTGGTGGTGCCAGTGCAGCCAAAGCAGATGGCGATCAAGTGGCTAAAGAAGTCGGTATTAACGATGGTGCTATACAACTATTTTACTCAAAATCAGTCATGTTTGTACCTGGCTACGGACTAGCGGTGGCACAAGCGCAAAAAGTAACCAAAGAACTAGACGATCTTTTGGAAGCGAATGGGGTAGAGGTTCGTTATGCGATCCACCCGGTAGCAGGTCGGATGCCTGGACACATGAACGTTTTGCTAGCCGAAGCTGATGTACCTTATCCTAAATTACTAGATTTAGATGACGCCAATGCCGCATTACCTAGCACTGATATTGTGGTGATTGTGGGAGCGAATGATGTGGTGAATCCAGCAGCACTGGACGATCCAGGTAGCCCTGTCTATGGGATGCCGGTACTGAACGTGTGGGACGCCAAAAACGTTATTGTGCTGAAAAGAAGTATGCGACCTGGTTACGCAGGGATTCAAAACCAATTGTTCTTCCATGATAAAACACGCATGCTGTTTGGTGATGCTAAAGACAGTATCCAGAAATTGGTGGGAGAGGTGAAGACTTTGGTGTAGTAATGTAATGTTCGTATACCCTTATACTATAATACATAAATCAACGATTAAATACATGACACATTTAAAAGAAGGAGATCAAGCACCCGTATTTGAAGGCTTGAATGAAAAAGAAGAGAAAGTAAGTCTGGATGACTTTCAGGGTAAAAAACTCATTTTATTTTTCTATCCCAAAGACGACACGCCAGGATGTACAGCAGCAGCTTGCAATCTACGAGATAATTTTGAAGAACTTCGTGAAAAAGGTTTTGAATTATTAGGCGTGAGTCCTGATCCTGCTAAAAAGCATGGGAAGTTCATCAATAAGTATGGTTTTCCTTTTTCTTTAGTAGCGGATACCGATCATGTTATCATGGATCAATACGGTGTTTGGGGGCAGAAGAAATTCATGGGAAGAACATACGATGGTGTGCATCGTACTACTTTCGTCATTGACGAGCAAGGGAATATCGAAAAGGTATTCACTAAGGTAAAAACTAAGAATCACACGGAGCAGATACTGACTGCTATGGAAGCAAATTAGTGGTGTTGTGTACTGACCGTTGAACTTTAACAGTCAATAAAACGGACACTTTTCAGTTTTTTATTATTTTTGTGTAAACAATTGAAACAAAAGGAGGGCGAGAAACGTAGATAGAGCAAAAAAAAGAGCATCCTGCCAGATGCTCCTATTCTCAAAATTCATGAGATTATAATTGCCATAGTAAGTCGTTTCCAATTTTTGCGTAATTAATTGCTACTATCTCAATCGCTCTCTTTTTCCTTTCTTATTAATTACACTACAAATATACAGGTGTTTTCTGCTGTCTGTAAGTACATTGCGCCTCATTTCTGTGATGAATAGGCAAGTAAATTTAGTTGTAAAATACTGATTTACAGCTCTTTGATTTAAAAACCAACTGTAATTTCTGCATTTCCAACTGAAGAATTCTTGATTTTTTTCATTTTTTTTAGCTGAATTATTCACTTTCCTGCTCGGATGTTAAGTTATTTGAGTCTACCTACTTAAAGATCGCTCTCCAAGAAGCTTGTAAATACTCAATCCATTGTACACGATGCGTTAAGTTTCCTAACGAGATTTCTGAAGGACTCGTTAGGAAACGAGTAAATAGCACTTTCAAGATAGGAATCTTGAAAGATCGTTTTCCCCTATTGAGTATTTACCGAAGCTTCACCTACCATTCTATTCGCCAACTCAGAATAGGAATCAAGCCTAATTGATATTGCGTAATTACCTCATCTTGTATGCTATCGTAATAATTATAAGCTACATTTTGATGATTGGTCACATTCTGAATATCCAATGCCAAGGTCGTATTGTATTTAGCCTTACTGCGTTTCAAGTAAACTCGAATATCGGTCTTAAAATAGTCTACTTGATTTTGTGGAAAAGTCTCGGACTGAAAAATAGTCGCATCTTCTGATCTGGATAGTGCTATGTTGATCGCTTGTTCTCGAAAGCCACCTAGATAAGCCACGTTCAAATTCAATCCCCATATTCTTTGCTGATTCGTCTTTTGCTTTTTCCACTCTTTACCCGCCGTGAAATTGAAAATATAATTGCCATTCCAGCGAGTATCTAAACCCAATTGAAAGAGTCCATCTACTTCGTACCTTGAATCAAAGAGACTCGCATTGGCAAGTAAATAATAATCATCCAAAAGAATTTTTTGCAAATTAATTTCTAACCCAATGTTGCGCCCGTTGCCGCCATTACTTAGACTTCGATAACGATCAATTTCCAAGAAATTAATCGCCGAACGATTGGCGAAGAACGTGGAGACTGGAATATCGAATAAGTACTGGTAGTAGGCTTCAATGCTCAGCGTGGTAGTCGGCGTAAACTGCTGCTGATAACCCAATACTATATGGTGTGCGCGATTTAAGTCCAATAAACTGCGATCGCAGACTGTATTAGCAGGACAAAGCGGCAACTCATATAGTTCAGGGTTTTGTATCTGGCTGTGCAGACCATATCTCAGACTGAGGCGTTGTCGGTTGCTCAATTGGTAGTTGAAACTTACTCTAGGCTCAAAAGCATTGGAATTAGTCAGACTAAAATGCGTATAAGAGAAGCCCAAGTCTACGTCTAGTCCGTTGGCAAATCGTTGGTGCCAATTGAAATAAGGCTGAATCAACAGACCTTGTCTATCCAAATCAATACCAGCAATGTTACCCGCTGGATTGGTCTGTACCTCAAAGTCGTGTTGGGTGATAGATAAGCCGATGTCAAAATTAGTAGCACTAGATATTTGCTGCGAATAATAGTTATTCAGGGCAGTTTTCTGAATGATTTGTTCGTCGGAAGCGGATAGCGTCTCATTGCTTGCGAAACGAGCCGTTCGATTAGAAACCAATTGCGAGTATGCTAGACTCGTTTTCCAAATACCGTTTTGCCCAATTTTCAGCCGATGTGTACCACCTGCAATAATCGTTCTAGCATCGAAAATAATATCGAACTGATCTTTGTCTTCTTCCCAAAGCGTGGAGTCACGATCTGTGATGAATACATTATCACTTTCTCCCCAAACCCCGAATAACGTGAAGTTACCCGCCTTTTTAGTCGGCAAAGAGAGATTCAAGGAGAAATCTTGAAAGGAAATATCTTCGTCTCCCACATCCACGCCTAAATCCGATAGCAAGCCAATCGTCGAATAGCGATAGTTGGCAAGGTAAGAGGCTTTTGATTGCTTACTAATTGGCCCTTCTGCCGCCACATCTATACCGATCAAACTAGCTTGCCCAATAAATTCATGTTTTTCATCATTACCCTTGCGCAATTTCATATCCAAAATACCACCCAGCGCATTGTTGTACTGTGGGGCATAGGCACTGGTCAGAAAAGTGGAATAATCCAATAGTTGCGCACTCAAAATATTGACCCCGCCTGCACTCTGTGTAATGCGGTCACTAAATGTACCCGCATTGGGTGTATGATTTGGATTGACGATTTCTACGCCTTCCAGTCGCCACTGGTTGAAATTCGGGGAATTGCCACGAACAGAGATCGCATTGGCTTGATTATTGATGTTTGCAACGCCTGGGTAGAGCGTCATCATCCGCGCAGGATCGTAAAAGGTGGCAGGATAGCGAAAGGTTTCTTCTATGGTGATGGTCTGCGAACTCAGTGGCTGAATCGTACCCAGACGAGGTGATTTTACAACAAAAGTATCTAAATCAGTCTGCGAAGTTTGAAGCGTAATGTCTAACACCACTTCTTTACCCGATTCTACTAAAACGGGCAGGATAATGGTTTGATAGCCCAGATAGTTGACCTGCACTTGTTGTCGTCCCACGGCTACCTCTTCTATTCTAAAATTGCCGTCCACATCAGTAGTTGTCGATTGTTTAGCATCGACGATAGATACTGTTGCTCCAATTAAAGGCTGATTATTCGTAGCGTCTGCTACACTACCTCTGACGGTCTGAGTAGGGGTCTGCGCAATGATCTGAATTTGGAAGCAGAGCAAAACCAATAAGCATAGATGGCGTATCATAATCGAGTGATTGAAAGTATATTCAAAATTGGTGTGCGAAACATCATGGTAAACACTAAGAGCTTGTTGGAAAGGCTACTCTTCTAAGATTAGCATTTAACCCACTGGATCGGTAAGCCCTCAGGATTGCCGAGCCTGCCTTTATGCATAATCATAAAATTAAAATTTTTACGAAGTAAAAATTTTAATTTTGGGAGGCCTTCTGGACAGAAATGATGTTCTTTTTGATGATTTTTTCCAAAAATCATCAAAAAGAACATCATTTCTGTCCGAAGGGTCTCTTGAAAACAAGATGAAAAATTAAATTTTTCATCTTGTTTTCAAGGAAGAATGTCAAGTGAGTAAATAAACTTGTCGGAACAATCAATTCGACATTTTTTCAACTCATCAATTCTACAAAGTGGTCAAAGCGAAAATGCACTTTTTTGTACCATTGCTAAGCCAAATGTCAAAAGCCAACAACTACTGCGCCACATTCACCAATGTCCCTACGCGTTCTCCTTTGATGATTCGATGTAGGTTGTCCTTGTCTCCTATATCAAATACAATGACAGGCATATTGTTCTCTTTACAAAGGGTAAAAGCGGTCATATCCATCACTTTCAATCCTTTGAGGATCGCTTCTTGAAAACTGATCTGGTCAAATTTGACGGCATCGGGGTCTTTTTCGGGATCAGCGGAGTACACGCCATCCACTCGTGTTGCTTTGAGCAAAACGTCTGCTTTGATTTCGTTGGCGCGTAAGGCCGCAGCAGAATCTGTGGTGAAGTATGGACTTCCTGTGCCTGCTCCAAAGATGACGACCCTACCTTTTTCTAAATGCCGCACCACTCTTCTCCGAATGTAAGGTTCTGCGATTTGCTGCATCTCGATAGCAGTAGCAAGACGGGTAAAAACTCCCATTTTTTCCAGCGCACTTTGCAGTGCCATACCGTTGATGACCGTTGCCATCATACCCATGTAGTCGCCTTGTACACGGTCAATATTCATGGCGGCGGCTTGTAGTCCTCGATAGATATTGCCGCCACCGATGACGACGGCTACTTCTGCGCCCATGTCTTTTGCTGATTTGATTTGCTCTGCGTAGTATCGGAGCATATCAGGAGAAATACCAAATTCCTGATCGCCCATCAGCGATTCACCACTTAGTTTGAGGAGTATGCGTTTGTACTTGATGTCCATGATTGTTGATCTAAGTGAAAGATCAATAATAACTTAAACCATTAAAATTGTTTTTTTGCAGCTAAGCAATACAAAAAAGTAAGTCCGTCCCAGCTTGCCCGTAACCTGTCCGTATGGATGGGTACGGATGCACTGATTTTTTGTATTCATGAACGATCCCATCGGGTGAATGTTTGGGGAACATTCAAGTGAGTGAACCGCACAGCGGATGGGGTCGCAGCTACTGAAAATAACTGCTTTTTCTGGCTCAGTTTATTAATGATCTTTCACTAATTATTAAAAATAGCTACCTTCGAAGTATACCTAAAAAAAGGGGAATCAAATGAATGATCCCCCTTTTTTTGAAAGGACAATGTCCTAACCCAGCTCAACGTGCTTGAAGTCGGTGACGGTCAAGCCATCCTCTACACTTTGTAGGTATTGCTTAACAGATTTCTTACTATCTTTTACGAATTGCTGATTGAGCAAGGTGCTATCTTTGAAGAATTTATTCAATTTACCCATAGCAATTTTTTCTAGTATTGCTTCTGGCTTTCCTTCTTGGCGCGCTTGCTCTTTGCCAATCTCTATTTCTTTCTGTATTACGCTCTCGTCTACATTGTCTCTATCCAATGCAACGGGACGCATGGCAGCTACTTGCATCGCTACGTCACGACCAGCATCGTAACTAGCATCGCTTGCTTTATTCAGTCCGACCAAGACGCCTGCTTTATTACCCATGTGGATGTAAGGTGCAACTTGCGCTGCCTCTACACGCTCGTAAGCAGAGAGTTCCAGTTTTTCTCCAATGACACCTACTTGCTCTGTAACTTTATCTGCAATAGTAATGCCGTTGCCATCGAAAGAAAGTCCTAGTAATTCTTCACGAGATGTTGGGAAATTTTCTAATGCAATATCCGCGAAGTTTTCTGTCAATTTAACAAAGTCCTCGTTCTTCGCAACGAAATCCGTTTCACAACTCAATTTCACAATCACTCCTTTGGTCTTGTCGTCGGAAATCTTTGCAATAACTACCCCTTCTTTTGCCTCTCTATCCGCACGCTTGGCAGATAGCTTTTGCCCTTTTTTACGAAGAATTTCTATGGCTTTGTCTAAGTCACCCTCCGCTTCTGTCAGTGCTTTTTTACAGTCCATCATACCAGCACCCGTCAGGTCTCGGAGTTTTTTTACATCAGCAGCAGAAATTTTGCCCATTTTTATCTTGATTTTATAATGGTTTGATTCAATTTATTAAATGATAGCTATATGGATTGTTGATTCGTTTAGTTGTTGATTCGACTAACAGCATTTGGCAGCTCTAATCCTATCATTATCACACGCAAACAACCTAAACGCATAAACGATTCAACAAAATATTTAAGCGTCCGCTTCTTGCTTAGCAGCACCTTTATCAGATTTAGCTTTACGACGATCTTCCAAGCCTTCCGCGATTGCTCCTGTGATGTATTTCACTAGGATCTCAATAGATTTAGAAGCATCATCATTCGCTGGGATCGCGTAGTCTACTTGGTTTGGATCGGAATTGGTGTCCACGATACCGAAAGTACGCAAGCCTAGTTTTTGTGACTCTGCCACGGCAATGTGTTCGTGGTTAATATCAACGATGAAGACCGCAGATGGTAGACGATTTAGATTAGCGATACCACCGAGTACTTTTTCCAATTTCGTTCGCTCGCGTGTCAGCATCAAGCGCTCTTTCTTAGTAATGCTATCCAAAGTCTCATCTGCCAACATCTTATCGATGTTGTTCATCTTTTTGACCGAACGACGAATGGTGGAAAAATTGGTCATCATACCGCCTAACCAACGCTCGGTCACATAAGGCATACCCACACTCTTCGCAGCTTCGGCTACGATGTCTTTTGCCTGTTTTTTAGTCGCGACGAACATTATCTTACGCCCAGACTTCGCAATTTGACGCATAGCTTTCGCTGCACGCTCCATAGTGTCTAGTGTACGATTCAAGTCAATGATATGAATACCTTTGCGCTCCATGAAAATATAAGGAGACATTTTAGGATTCCACTTTTTCTTTAGATGCCCAAAATGTACGCCCGCATCTAGTAACTCTTTATAGGTAGGTTTGTCCATTTTCAAATGAATTGTTGTCTATCCACGCACCTTACTATTACTCTAATCATTCCTGTGAATAAACCAATAAATAATAAAATTAACGCTTGCTGAACTGGAAGCTCTTTCTCGCCTTTGGCTTACCGTATTTCTTGCGTTCCACTTGTCTAGCATCACGCGTCAGGAATTTTCTATCTTTCAAAGGCTTGCGAAAATCTTCACTTAGCTTGACCAATGCTCTGGATATCGCCATCCTTGCTGCCTCTGCCTGTCCTTTGTATCCGCCGCCGTCCACGTTAATTTTCAGGTCATAGATTTTCTCATCTATCTGTACCGTTTGAAAAGGCTCTACGATCTTGGACTGAATGTGCTTTTGAGGAAAGTATTCTTTATAGTCCTTGCCATTCACTAGGATTTTTCCGCCTCCTTTCATCAAGTAGACCCTAGCAACCGCAGCTTTCCTCCGTCCTATTGTGTTAATCATTTCCATATTGAAAAGATGTCTATTTTTTTGTTGAACTTTCCAAAATTTAGTGCTGAAGTGAATCAAAACTATGCTTGGAATAATATTTTTTCGCTAAAAATCGAATTTTTCTGGCTGCTGCGCATCGTGTGGATGTTCTGCCCCTGCGTAAACATGTAATTTTTTATACATCGCTCTGCCTAAACGATTTTTAGGTAGCATACCTTTCACGGCATTCTCCACGATTTTAGTTGGTTTTTTCGACATCAGTTCCTTTGCCGTTGTGCTTTTCTGCCCGCCAGGATAGCCCGAAAAAGTCAAATAAGTTTTCTGTGCCATTTTGCTCCCCGTGAAGCGAATTTTATCGGCATTGATAACAATCACATGATCTCCACAATCAACGTGCGGCGTGTAATTAGGCTGGTGCTTTCCACGCAAAACATGTGCAATTTTGGAACACAAACGTCCAACTACCTCATTTTCTGCATCCACGACGTACCACTTGCGCTCTATGTCATCGCCCTTCGCCGAAATCGTTTTATAACTTAATGTATCCACAATTATTCTGTTTGATAATTGAATGCCTAGTTTTTAGTTTGTTGTTCAA
Source organism: Bacteroidota bacterium (assembly GCA_038746215.1). Lineage (GTDB taxonomy): Bacteria > Bacteroidota > Bacteroidia > Chitinophagales > Saprospiraceae > JAAUTG01. The sequence goes on from JBCDKV010000040.1 coordinate 13,786, forward strand.
TAGAAGTTGTACGGTAAAAAAGGGTAAAAAACAGACTTTCAATTTTGCTATTTTTTGAAAAAATTGTACCGCTTTTCAAAAGCGAGTGCAAAGGTAGGATTATTTGGTGCAATAAACAAGACTCTTGAGCATAAAAACTGAAAAATATTTTTATAACTGATTGAAAAACAGTTGAAATTTCGCACAGGTGTGGAGGTAGATTGCATGGTTTCATTGCTTCATGGTTTCATTGCTTCATGGTTTCATTGCTTCATGGTTTCATTGCTTCATGGTTTCATTGCTTCATGGTTTCATTGCTTCATGGTTTCATTGCTTCA
>JBCDKV010000041.1:0-14009 GCA_038746215.1 Bacteroidota bacterium
AAAGATGCCGTCACAAATCGGGAAGTTATTATTTGATCGTTACTATATCTCTATTCCCTGATAAAGTTATTTCATTTTTCCTTTCAAGCCAAAAATTATACTCTATTTGGGATAAAAAAGTGCATCTTAGTTTTGATCACTTTGTAGAATTGCTGAATTGAAAAAATGTTGAATTGATTGTTCCCATGCTATAATTAGCAGGCACTGCTAATTATATAGCACGCTGCCATCAATTCGGCAATTGAACAATTTTACAATTCGACTGCTTGCACATATTTATCCCGTTTGCAGTATAATAATTGTTATTTTTGTCCCTGTGCCCTGTAATACAAACGAATATATTGAAAAATGAATAAAGATACACAGGTATTTGATTTAGTACAGCAAGAACTAGAACGCCAACAAAACGGTATAGAATTAATCGCTTCGGAGAATTTTACGAGTCAAGCAGTAATGGAAGCCATGGGGTCTTGTCTGACCAATAAATACGCAGAAGGATACCCGGGTAAGCGTTATTATGGTGGTTGTGAAGTGGTAGATAAAGTGGAGCAATTGGCGATTGATCGCTTGAAAGAATTATTTGGCGCGGCTTATGCCAATGTACAGCCACACTCGGGCGCACAAGCCAACGCAGCAGTCTTTTTAGCCATCCTGAAACCAGGTGATCGTACCTTGGGCTTTGATTTAGCACACGGTGGACACCTTTCGCACGGCTCACCCGCCAATTATTCCGGTAAGGTCTATGATGCGCACTTTTATGGTGTGGAAAAAGAAACGGGTCGGATTGATATGGACAAGGTAGAAGCAAAGGCAATGGAGATTAGACCCAAATTGATTATTTGTGGAGCTTCTGCTTATGCCAGAGATTGGGATTATGCTCGTTTTAGAGCAATCGCCGATAAAGTTGGTGCTTTGTTGTTGGCGGATATTGCACACCCCGCTGGTTTGATCGCGGCTGGCTTGTTGAACGATCCACTGCCACATTGCCATATCGTAACTTCTACTACCCACAAGACGCTTCGTGGTCCACGCGGTGGTATCATTATGATGGGTAAAAATTTTGCTAATCCAATGGGAATCAAGACCAAAAGTGGCAAAACCAAAACTATGGCAACACTCCTGAATTCAGCTGTTTTCCCTGGTATGCAAGGCGGTCCGCTGGAGCACGTCATTGCGGCAAAAGCAGTGGCTTTCGGGGAAGCACTCGACCCTTCTTTCAAAGCCTACGGACAGCAAGTTATCAAAAATGCGCAGGCGATGGCTGCCGCTTTCCTACAGAAAGGCTACAAAATCATTTCTGGCGGCACGGACAACCACTCCATGCTGATTGATTTGAATCCCAAAAACGTCACAGGTAAGGCACTGGAAGAAGCACTGGGACAAGCAGATATTACGGTCAATAAAAACATGGTACCTTTCGATCAGCAATCACCTATGGTCACGTCTGGTATTCGAATTGGTACTTCCGCCGTCACTACCAGAGGATTCAAAGAAGAAGATTGTCTGCGGGTGGTCGATTGGATTGATCGGGTGGCTACGAATGTGGAAAATGAGGCTATACATGCTGAAGTGAAAGGTGAAGTGAATGCTTATATGGCGGACTTTCCGTTGTATGAGGAGAATGTCCTGTTCGCTTAGATCACATTTCCCCCTGTGCAATCACCGCAACACTAAGCTCAACGTCAGGAATTTCCAGTAACTTCCTAGCACAAGCTTCAATTGTTGCGCCTGTGGTTAGCACGTCGTCTACGAGTAAGATATGCTTACCAGCCAATTTTTTGGGATCGCAAACTTCGTAAGCATCTTTAATGCTATCGAAGCGAGCATCCCTCGATTTTCTGGTGAGCGAGGTCTTGTGCGTTCTTCGTTTTAAGGCTCTGCCAAGCTGCATTTTTTGCATACTTTCTGCTAATCCTTGCCCAAAAGCTTCGCTTTGATTGTAGCCACGTTTCCGCTCTTTTCTTGGATGTAAAGGTACCGGGACTATCGCGTCAATCGCTCTGAAGTTTTCTACCTCGCACAATCTTTTGCCAAAGGCTCTTCCTAAAGCAACGCCTACGTTTCTTTGGTCATTGTATTTCAATTGATGCACCAAATTTCTCACGCGTCCTTTTTCTACGAAGGTGTACATACTCGTCGCTGCTTTCAGGGGAACACGCCCCCAAAAAGATTGCATTACGTGATTTTCTTGATCCTTGTAGTTGTTTTGAATTTGCAGTTCGTACTGACAGTGAACGCAAGTAATTTCCGCTTGTACAGCAGGTGACTTTTTGCAAGCAAGGCATAAACGTGGAAAGAAGAGACCTGCAAAGTCGCTTAAGTACTCATTTAGTTTTGGCATAAAAAAGATTTTCATTTAGTTCTATATTCTAATAGACTAAAGCTTTTATACCAAGTCACTTTTTTCGATAAAAAAATCTAATTTATACAAATCAAAGATAAATGAAGAGGGATTTTTAAGATGGAGTAATCGCTTCAAGATGGGGCGCAGCACTCGAAGTATCAGTTGCGCTATTTTTTTCAATTTCCAGTGCTCCAATTGTTGATAGACGCGTAGTAATTTAGTATCTATCCGACTACCTGCCTGATGTAGAATAGCGAGGTTTTCTAGTGCTTGCTTCGTTTTATTTAGAAAAACATTGGTGGTTTCTAAACCGATGTGTTCCAGTGAATTATCTAAATGCAAGATCGGAATTTGCCTGTTTTTTAATTCCATACCGAATAGCGTGTCTTCGTGTCCGTATTGGGTTAACTTTTCATTGAATTGTATTTGCTGGAAGATAGTTTTTGGAATCACAAAATTATTCGTCATAAAGCTGTGATAGGGCTGTTTTGCTCTTACAATGGCAGGAATTTGTTCTCGATATTTTCCAAATTTCCAGTGCAATATCAATTGTTTATTTTCTGGTGCTTGCGCCCTGTAGACTCTTCCACCGTAAAGTAATTGATTGGAATTTAATGCTTTTATATAGTTCTGAATGTACTGATTATTAACGACTGCCGAATCGCAATCTAAGAAGAGTAAATACTCGTATTTTGCCTTTTCCGCCAGCAAGTTTCGGATGCTCGACCGACCGATATTTTGGGATAGTCGCTCGTAGGTTATGTGCTTACTGAGTTTTTTGATTCTACTATTTTGAGCTAAGTATTGGGTAGAAGCATCTTCCAGCGCGATGATTTCAAAGATGATTTGTGCTGCTTCACACTGTTGCAAAAGATCTGTCACCAGCGGAAGACAATTAAAATTGTAGATGGGAAGTAGTATGGAGAGCATCGTATTTGGTGCTAGCTGTTGGTTGCTTTACTAGTGGACATTTAATTGTTCCTATTCCGCTATCAAAATAGTACATAGCTAGTTACAGTAGGCTCGGCAATCCTTAGAGGGCTTACCGATCCAGTGTCCTCAATTTCAATCTTAGAAGAGTAGCAGGAAACGAAGTTTGATAACTGACTCTCCGTACGTTGGCTTAAAGCTTGTTTATACTGCAAACGGGATAAATTTGTGCAAGTAGTCGAATTGTAAAATTGTTCAATTGTTGGATTGATAGTGACGTAGTATATAATTAGCAGTTCCTGCTAATTATAGGACAGGCGTGTACGAAGTCCTGTTTTTCTTAACATTTTACTCAAAAATAGCCTGAGTCAATGCCAGAAAATCGCACAACAAGTATGCTTAGTAAATCTCTTCGGACGGAAACACAAATTTTAACTTATTTTTTAGGGAAAAATAAGTTAAAATTTGTGTTTCCGTCCATAAAAATCCTTTAAGCATAATTGTTGCGCGATCTCAGGAGCTTTACTAAGACTTGTTCCAAGTGTTGCTCAAAACTTCGTACACGCCTAATTATAGGATGGGAATAATCAATTCAGCATTTTTTCAATTCATCAATTCTACAAAATAGTCAAAATGAAAATGCACTTTTTTATCCCAAATGGGGTATAGAACATGCTTTTCCACTGACTTTCTCTAGCTTAAGTTCTGTTGGAAGAGTTTGACAATATCTGCGGCATCCCAAGGTTTATTGATGACTGCCTGCACCACCCCGTTTTTGGTAGCCGCACGGATCACGTCCACATCTTCGAAGCCAGTGACGATCAGACGCGAAACTTTGGGGAAATTTTCGCTTACTTGTTGCAGTACTTCTACACCCGTCAGTTTTGGCATTTTGTAATCACTCAGCACCAAATCAATTTGATGTTTAGCGACTAAATCTACTGCCTCCACTGCGTTTTCTGTGATAAAAATATTGTATTGCCGGCGAAATAGGCGTTTAAAAGCCATTAAATTGTCGGCCTCGTCGTCTATGTAGAGAATATTGTATTTTGCTTGCATCTTGATTGTTCCTTATTCTAACTCAAAGGTATAAATATATTCTCCTGCATAATCTTCATACACGCCTTTCAATTCCACTTCTTCTTGCGAACGCTCTATGGCGACCAGCACATCCTCTACACTTTCTACTCTCATCCCATTTACTTCCAATATCACAAATCCAATATCCATATTGGTAGATTCTATTTTGCTCCCTTTGTAGATACTAAGCACTTTTACGCCATGCTCTACTTCTAGCTGCTCTTTTTCCTTCGGTAGTAGCGTTCTCAATTCTAGCCCCAAATCTTTGAGCAGATCGGAGGTGACACTTTGGTTGGTTCTACTCGGAATTAAGCTTCTATTTTTGAGTTGTACTTCTGTCATCGCCCTTTTTCCTCTCCGAATATACTCAATATTGATCGCATCGCCAGGTCTGAATCGCCCAACTTGTTCCTGTAGCTCAGGAACGGTTTTTGTTTTCACATCGTTCACACTGATGATGACATCGCCTTTTTTGATACCTGCAGCCGCTGCACCGCCTTCTTTGGAGGTCAAATCTTTGATGTACACCCCTTCTACGCTAGGTAGTCCCAAACGCTTTGCCATTTTATTGTCTACATTGACGATACTCACGCCTAGCACACCTCTTTGCACTTCTCCAAAATCTTGCAAATCTTCGATCACTTTACGGGCTAGATTGGATGGAATTGCAAAGGAATAACCCTCATAATGCCCAGAACGGGTCATGATAGCAGTATTGATGCCGATGAGTTCCCCGCGCACATTGACCAAAGCACCACCGCTGTTGCCAGGATTGACCATAGCATCGGTTTGGATAAATGCCTCAATGCTAAAATCATTCTTCAAGATTTCGATATTGCGCCCCTTTGCACTCACGATACCCGCCGTCACCGTCGATTCCAAATCGAAGGGGTTTCCTACGGCTAGCACCCACTCTCCTACCCTCAAAGAATCGGAATCACCAAATTGAATATACGGAAGTTTTGTTTCTTCGATTTTCAGTAGTGCCAAGTCTGTTGTTGGGTCTGTTCCTACTTTTTTGGCAGTGTATTCCCTGCGGTCGCTCAGCGTAATCTGAATTTTATCGCCACTTTCTATAACGTGATTGTTAGTAACAATGTAGCCATCGGAGGAGATGATGACCCCAGAACCAGTGGAAGCACCATAGGAAGAACTTGACCAAAAATCGAAAGTCCCACCTGATTCAGCACGAATATTTACGACGGTAGCCGTCACGAACTCCGAAGCATTGACGAAGTCAGTAGCCCCTGGTATGGCTACTTTACTTGGACTATTTTCGTCATATCGAACGTATTTTACAGGTGTAGTTTCTCTCACAATAACTTCACGAGGTGTCTCGAAGGTGCGATAGATAAAAATGGCAAGCACTGCACTCAGCAAAGAAGAGAGGAAGACTAAAGCGAAATTTTTCATAGCACTCAGGTGTTAGGAATATAGACAAACAAATTTACAAACTTTATTTGTCTACCATTCCTTGGTGGCTTTGTTTGATTGGCTACAAATTAACTCCAAGAATACATATTTGTTATTAAAAGTGTTGCCTTTTAATAATTTTTTTTGTGTTAATGTTATCTTTATGCGATAATTGCCGTACAAATATACACTGCTCTGAGTCGCAAGTACAAAGAGCAGTAGAATGTAAAAAGTCCGTTTTTTTCACACTACCAAATATGTGTACACTACAAACGGGATGAACTTGTGCATATAAACATACTTTTAATTGTTTAACTGCAAAACATTGATATTGAAAGTATTAAACAAATCAACAGTTTAACAAATAATAAAATGCACTTTTTTACCCCAAATGCAGTATAATACAGACCAGTTAAGGAACAAGTTATAATCAATACAACATGGCAATTATTAAAACCCTATTGGCAGACGATCATCCTATCTTTTTGGAGGGTCTAAAAGTCTTCTTGTCGCGCTTTCCTGACATCCAAGTCGAGGCGACTGCTTTTGATGGAGATACGGTGCTACAACTACTACGACAACAGTGTTTCGATCTACTAATCCTAGATATTGACTTGCCTGCAAAAAATGGTTTAGAAGTCTTATCTGCTATCCAAACTATGGACGACAGACCCAGCGTCCTAGTGCTTTCCATGTACAGCGAAGATGAAATCGTAGAAGTAGCTATTCGCAGAGGGGCAGATGGCTATTTGGTGAAAGATACGCAATTAAAAGAGGTATTGCTCGCAGTGGAAGAAGTGAGTAATGGCGGTTTCTATTTGGATAATCGATTGCAGATTGATATGCCTTCTTTTTCGCTTTTGCAAGCAGAACCAGACGTTTCCGCTCAGTTGAGAAAACGCTATGCTTTGACGAAGCGCGAGGCAGAAGTACTTTCTCTCATTGCGATGACTAGAACAAACAAACAAATCGGACGGTTGCTGAACATCAGTGATCAGACTGTAGGAGTACATCGTAAGAATATCTTACGCAAATTTGGTGTCCACAACACCGCCAATTTGATTCGGAAAGTTTTTGAGTTCGAGCGAATGAATTAGTTTATAGCGTCCAGCAATTTCCCATATGAAAACTGATGGACAGTTTGCGAAGCTTGAGTTTCTGCCTTTGAGGGTTGGAAGGCTAAACTTAGCTTTACAAAAGTAGCAGCTCGCCGAACCACCCGCAACTTTCGCAAAGCATCCACGCATGGGAAATGGCTGAGCTATGCAGTTTTTTGGCTCACGCCACACCCAGTTCAATTACCGTAATTTCTGGCCACATCCCTACCCTACCTGGAAAGGCTAGAAAGCCAAAGCCTCGGTTGATGTAGAGGTACTGTTGGGCTTCTTCGTACAAACCCATCCAACGTTTGTAGCGATATTGTACAGGACTCCACTTCATGCCTGGCAAATTAATACCAAACTGCATGCCGTGGGTGTGTCCACTCAGCGTCAAGTGAATTTTCTTTTCATTGGGTAGCACTCGATGTTCCCAGTGGGTAGGATCATGGGACATCAAAACGCAAAAATCGTCTGCGCGCACATTTTTCAGTGCTTTGTCTAAATCACCGATTTGAGGGAAAGGCGGTGCGCCCCAGTTTTCAACGCCTAGCAAGCAGATTTTTTCGCCTGCCCGTTCGATGTAAGCATGTTCGTTATTCATCAAACGAAAATCCATTTGCTCATATTTGCTGTAAAAGTCCTTCCAGTAAGCTTTAGATGCCGCCTGATCTTGAGGCGCACCGTAATAATCGTGATTGCCCAGCACACAGTATTTTCCTTCGGGCGCTGCCAACTTTCCAAAAATATCGAGATAGGGATTGATTTCATCTTTATCCGCATTCACCAAATCGCCAGTAAATAGAATTAAATCTGGCTGCTGTGCATTGACCATCGCTACGCCCTCTGCTACTTTAGCAGGATTATCAAAACTACCCGAATGAATATCTGAAATTTGTACGATTTTAAACCCACTAAACGCTTTGGGTAAGTCTGGAAAATTGAGTGTCACTTTATTGACGGTGTAAGCGTATTTACCTTTCGTGATGCCGTATAACATTCCTAAAAAAGGTACTGCTGCAATACCCGCCGCTGTCCAAGTCAGGAAATTTCTTCTCGCAGGCAAAAAGTTTGTTTTGTCTCGATCCGTCAAAGCAGCCTGCACACTGTCACCGATCCCCCAAATCAATCTTCCCGTGTCTTGTAGCAATAAAAGAATAGTAAATATCAGTTTGCCGACAAACATGGTGAAAAAAATGCCCAGAAAAATATTAGCCGAAGAATCACTGAAAATGCTACCCGTACTGACCACTTCAAAGACTTTGTAGAAGCTAAAGAAAGTGAATAGGCTGGCTGCGATATATAAACTACTGAAAATCACCTTACTTGTCTTATCGACGAATAGGGAACGTAATCCTAAAAAGGTGTATATATCTAATATCAAGTAAAGGGTGAGCAGAACATATAGGAAATTCAGTCGTGAATTCATACTTGTAGTTTGTGTTTGAATAGAAATAAAGCTTCAACACACAAATTGTTCAACTCTGATTCAATTGCTGGTAGGCTGCTTTTAGAGATTGAAGTTCTTTTCTGAATCGTTTCACAAAACGATAGCGGTAAGCTATCAAGCTAGTTTCTCGCGCCATTTTAATGCCGTCCGACATCACATTAATCTTTTCTGCATCTACGTGTTTCCATTCGATCGGCATTGCAATGATTTCAATATGCAAATAAGCCGCCTTGTACAACAATTCAATATCGTGCGCCCAACCACGAGTGTATAAGTCTTGGAACAACAATTGCCCGATTGGTCTTGGATAGAGTTTAAAGCCACACTGTGTATCGGATAACTTGATAGGGGTCAATGATTGCACCAGCGTATTGAAGATTTGTCCCGCAAATTTACGATGCGATTTGGCATTGATCTTCGATGCTGGATGATTTCGGGAAGCGATAAGGATTTGATTGGATGAAAAGCGGTGTGCTGGAAGCAAATTGAGCCATTTTTGTAGCTCCAAGGGGTGTGCTGCCATATCTGCGTCTAGGGTCAAAATAAACTGTCCTTTTGCTGCTAATACCCCTGCCCGTAAAGCACCTCCTTTGCCCTGATTTTGCCGAAGCGTAATGAGTTGTACCTGTGGCAACCGCTGGCGAATCAGATCAGAAGTATTGTCCTTGCTACCGTCGTCCACGACAATGATTTCGTAAGAATCGTCCCATTTCTGTCGAAATTCGCGTACGCCTTGTTCCAAATGAACTATTCTGTCGCTTTCATTGTAACAGGGAATGACTAAGGAAACTAGTATTTGTTGTGTTTCTTGCAAAAAATAAACTTTAATAATTCACTCGATATCCATTCGACACATGACTAGATTAAGTGTAAACATCAATAAGGTGGCCTTATTGCGTAACGCTCGCGGCGGAAATTTACCGAACTTGTTGCAAGTAGCCAAAGATTGTGAAGAATTTGGTGCAGAAGGTATCACGGTTCATCCTCGTCCAGACGAAAGACATATCCGATACAGCGATATTCCCGTGCTCAAAGCAGCCGTGCGCACCGAATTTAATATTGAGGGCTATCCTTCCAAAGATTTTATGAAACTGGTATTGGATAATCCGCCACATCAATGCACACTCGTACCAGATTCGCCCGACCAATTGACTTCCGACCACGGTTGGGATACCATTCAACAAGCCGACTTTTTGAAGGACATCGTAGCGGCTTTGAAGGAAAAAGATATTCGCGTTTCGCTTTTCTTGGATGCCGATGAGCATTTGATAGCAGGTGCAAAAGCAGTAGGCGCAGATCGCATTGAGTTTTACACGGGCGACTACGCTAAAGCCTACCAACACGATCGCGCCAAGGCAGTAGCAGCACATCGAGCTTGTGCCAAGCTAGCCGCCGCAATCAATTTAGGCATCAATGCTGGACACGATCTAAACTTGGACAATCTCACCTACTATGCACAGTCCGTAGACAATTTATTGGAAGTATCTATTGGACACGCCTTGATTTCAGATGCGCTTTACTTAGGGCTCAAAAATACGATACAATTGTATTTGCGTTGCTTGAATCAGGACTAGCTGACTGCTGATTAAATAACCTTAGCAGAAATAGAAAAAGCCTTGTAAACCGTTTGGTCTGCAAGACTTTTTTTGTTGAAGTAAGTGATCCCGTCGGAACTGAACACCCTCTTACGCAAATAATTAAGGCTCTTGTAAAGTATTAGGCTGCTAATAAGTAGAACTTGATTTTTGCGAGAGATCAAGCTTAAAATCAAACAAAATCGATACGAATTGTATGCGTTTTTTAAGGAAGGTATCTTAACCGCCTGATTCTTTAATAGAGCCTTCTTTTTTCTCTTTCTCTTTTTACCGAAAGGTGAGGACGTGTACGAAGTTTTAAGCAATACTCGAAACAAGTTCTCTAGTAAAGCTCCCTAGATCGCGCAACAAGTATGCCTAAAGGTTTTTTATGAACGGAAACACAAATTTCAACTTATTTTTTGGAGAAAATAAGTTGAAATTTGTGTTTCCGTCCGAAGAAAATTACTGAGCATACTTGTTGCTCAATTTGCGGATATTGACCTGAACTATATCTGAGCCAAATGCCAAAAAAAATGAAATCTGCACAGTCGTTATCCGTATTTGTTTAAACTGTTTATTCGTTGAACTGCAAAACATTGATATTGAATGTATCAAACAAATCAACGGCTACTCTTCTAAGATTAGAATTTGAATCCACTGGATCGGTAAGCCCTTAGGATTGCCGAGCCTACTGTTACTAGCTGCTCGGCAATCCTTGAGGCTTATCGATCAGGAAGCGTTTATAACATTAGAATTGTAACCAAATCAACAATTCAACAAAGAAGAAAATGCACTTTTTTATTCCAAACGCAGTATAACTCATCCCGCATCCAATTGCTCCAAAAACCGATTAGCTGCGTTGAGGTGCGCTTGCTGTTTTTCTTCTGACATCCGATCGTAAGTGCTGAGTAGCATGGCTAGTCTTGGATTTTTATCGAAAAAACCTCTGTTGACGTGCATAAATCGCCAAAACAAACCGTCCCAAGTTTTTTGCCAATCCCCCGACGAATAATCACTCATCTTTTTAATGTAGTTAGAACCACTGATGTAGGGCTTGGTAGCGAAAAAACCACCATCCGAAAATTGGCTCATACCGTAGACATTAGGCACCATCACCCAATCGTAAGCATCAATGAACAGTTCCATGAACCAGCGATAAACTTCGTCGGGATCGAATTCGCAGAGTAGCATGAAATTACCGAGTATCATTAGGCGTTCGATGTGGTGGCAATAACCCGTTTTTAGCACTTTTTTGATCGAGTCATCCACGGGTGGAATGCCCGTGCTGCCATCGTAAAAACTGGCTGGTATTTTGCGGTCAAAGCCCCAGAAATTCGTCGTTCTGGACTCGTTGCCCTTGCATTCGTACATTCCACGAATAAACTCGCGCCAACCAATGATTTGTCGCACAAAACCCTCCGTAGAATTGATGGGAATATCGTTAACTTCGGCAAATTGTACGCTTTCGTCGAGCACCGATCGAACATCGAGCAAACCAACATTGATAAGTGGCGAAAGCAGGCTATGGTGCAAAATCAATTCGTCCTTCACAATAGCATCTTCGTAGTCGCCAAAGTAGTGAAATCGAATTTCTAGGAACTGCTGAAACCAATCTTTAGCGGCTTGGTGCGTCAAGGGGTAGCGTGGATGGTCTGCCAACTCGCCGTAGTTGTCGCTAAAATGTTCTCCTACGTAGGCAAGCGCCTCTTTCCAATGGGGATTGGTGTCTGGAAAACTCACACTAGGTGGTGTTTTTCCTTTCGGATATTTCTTTCTATTCGCGGTGTCAAAAGTCCATTTACCACCCATGGGTTGATCGTCGGCTTCCATTAGGACATCTAGTTTTTTGCGCTGTTGTTTGTAGAAGGTCGTTTGAAAAAAGGACTTTTTATCTTTTCTAAAAAAAGGATGGAGATCGGATTTTGCCGTTAAAAAAAGTGGATTCTCATGGACGATACATTCAAAGTCGAAGGCTTCGCTAGCACTTTTTATTCTACGACTAAGCCATTCATCGGTTGGATCGATATAGTGCAATGTTGCTATTTCGTGTTGTTCGGCTAAGGCTGGAATAAGTACTCGAATGTCGGATGTCTCAGATGGACTATCAACGTAGTGTACCTCGACACCGTTTTCGCTGAGGTGTGCTTCGAGTGCTTTCATGCTAGCTCGATGAAAGGCTATTTTTTGCTGGTGAAAAGCATAGTGTTTGAAAAACAAATACTCTTCGACGAGGTAAATGACATCACAGGCTTCAAACATCTCATGCTGCCGAAAAAGTTGATGTGGAAAGAGCAATCCAATTGTATTCATGTATTCATTGCGCTGTTGATTCTAAAGATGTAGCTAGAACTGTATTTGTCGCAAAATGTTCTTGCGATGTCTGCAATGAGTACAGGGCAATTGCAAGCGTACGCCCCGCTTAATATCCATAAGTATTTTGCAAAAAGCCCTCTAGGACATCAAAGTTGGCTCTAAATAGTAGATAGCCCATGAGAAAGAGTACCACAATGATCATCAGCAAACGAACATTGGAGCGTTTTACTTGTCGAGACCGAAAGCCCCGATCTGCGTTGTAGCCGCTGGTTTTTCTGCGAAAACTGCCCGAAATACGCTGCTTTGTATCTGACGTGGAATAATCTGATTCCGCATCTGCATCGCGCACGCGCTTTTTTAAATCTTCTTTTGCTTCATCGTAGTAGCGTGGCTTGTATTCAAAGCGTTGTGGTTTAGGGGTTTTGAAAAAACGAAGACCTGCCATATGAATTAAATATTAATGGAAAATAAAACCTATTGGCTTATTTATTTTTTTGAAATTAGAAGTGTACAAAGTCTTATTTTTCCTAACATTTTACTTGAAAACATCCTGAGTCAATGTAAGAAAATCGCGCAACAAGTATGCTCAGTCAGTCCCTTCAGACGGAAACGCAAATGCTCAGTTATTTTTTCAGAAAAAATAACTGAACATTTGCGTTTCCGTCCATAAAAAACCTTTGGACATACCTGTTGCGCGATCTCAAAGAATTAACTAAGGCTTATTTCGAGCATGGCTAAAAAATTGTACACGCCCAATATTTACGTACCAATACTTATGTAATGGTAAAACGATAACTTTCCGATTTGAGGCTCAACACAAACGAAAATACACTATTTCCCAAATAGATTCAAATTTCAGTGAAATTGGTGGGTCTACTTGACTCGAAAATGACGAATACTATTGTTCAAGATTACCTGTACTACGAATAACGTTATCCTTCTGTGTTTTACGATATAATACAACAATTACGCCCTTTGCCTGTAAAGTTTTAACGACCAACCAATCTTCAGCCAAGGCTTCTAAATCTTCGTCCGAAAAGTCATTCATCACATTAGAATAAAAAATATATTCGTTTTGAGCCAAATCTGCCTGTACAAAACCTGCTTCGACTTGATTCAAACTTCTGTACTTTCTAGCGCCCACCTCTGGAAAAACACTACCAATCTGTTCCAATGGAATCGCTTCTTTTTCTATGAAATCGAGCATTTCAGTAGCCAGTTGGTAGTAAGGCAAATGTGCCAAAGTTGCATCCCAACCTTGTGCTATTTTGGGTGGATATATCCATAGATTACCCGTCAATAATCCTAGGAAGAGTAAGCCATAAATAGGCATTTGCCACTGCCTAGCCACAAATCGAAATAGCAAATACAGCGCACCCAAAGAGCAGACAAAATAGATCGGCAGCAGATAACGATGTGCTAATAAGTATTTGTGGATCAGCAGACTAGGCGAAAGTAGTAGTACACTTGCCACCAAAAGTACCAGCAAGTAATTGAAGTTTTGATCTGTTTTCCATTGCCTACGAAATTGGATGAGTAGCACCGATAGTATTAGCAGCACAAATACCCGTCCAAAATCTAGCATCCGCCAAATGTAAAGCCCTATATTTTTCAAAAAGCCCTGCCATCCTACTTTTTCAAAACTGACTGCCCAAGGCGAGTCCTCGTGATAAGCGATCCAGCCCTTTTGCTGGTAATGATAGAGCAAAAAAGCCAAAGCCAACAAGCCCGCAGGAACAAAAACTAGGCTACTTTGCCAAAGTAATCGGAGAGTTAGCCTTCGATTTTGGGCGACGTGATTGTGG